>NZ_JAAHIE010000188.1:0-12509 GCF_010671945.1 Moorena sp. SIO4E2 | reverse complement strand
CAATTCCCGATTCCCGATTCCCGATTCCCGATTCCCGATTCCCGATTCCCGATTCCCGATTCCCGATTCCCGATTCCCGATTCCCGATTCCCGATTCCCGATTCCCGATTCCCTTGTTTACATTTCAACTAGAGCCATTCTCTTCAAAAGAACGCACCTTAATAACTTTAGCAGGAATTCCCACTACCGTTGCGCCAGCAGGTACATCAGATAAAACTACAGCATTAGCACCAATATTTGCCCCATTACCGATAGTAACCTTGCCAAAAATCTTGGCACCAGCCCCAACATTGACACTTTTTCCTAAAATGGGGGCATCCAAAGGACGATCTAAGTAACGATTCCCCAAAGTTACTCCTTGACGGAGGATAGTATCATCACCAATGGTGCAATCCCCATGAATCACAATCCCACTTTGATGCTCAATAATTACTCGGCGACCAAGCTTTACGGTGTAAGGTAATTCAATCCCATAGGTATTACGAACTTTACGATATAATGCTCGGTAGAGAATACTAAACGGAGCCCGTAGTAACTTCGGCTCTATGTTCATTCTCCAAACTCCAAACCGCTGCACCGCTACAGCCCGAAATCCCGGCTTAGTCCAATCACAACCATGGGCTTTCCAATCTTCTTTAATTTGTTGCCAAAGTCCCAAATTATCGGTTTTTGGCTGGGTAGAATTTGCCGTTAAATCTGTTGGCATCACCATAATCTGTTTTTAGAATGTAGAATTTAGAATGAAGAATTTAGAATTTAGAATTTAGAATCGGGAATCGGGAATCGGGAATCGGGAATTGTAAGCGGTCAGCGGTCAGCGGTCAGCGGTCAGCGGTCAGCTGACGTAACTCAGATTAAACCAATGCTTACCTGTTTTATTCAAAAGCTAAAAGCTGATAACTGATAGCTGATAGCTAATAGCTGAAAGCTAATAGCTGAAAGCTGATAGCTGATAACTGATAGCTGATAGCTAATAGCTGAAAGCTGATAACTGAAAGCTGATAGCTGATAGCTAATAACTAATCACGAAATCTTCGGACTACTAAAAGCACCTCCTTTACAAAACACACTATTGCGCAGAAAATCAGTAAGTAACTGGGGTGGGTCATTATCGGGCTTACCTTGAACCATTCGGCGCAATTGCCACAATAAATAACTAGAAGCCCAGGTGTGATCCGCTAGAGCAGCGTAAAACCAACCATAGTTTTTAAGAAAATACCGTCGTCGAGAATCAAACACATACTGGGGTCGGCGTTTGGGTGGACGCTTGGTGTCGGTAACACCTGAACTTTGTCCAACTAAGTGGACTACGCGACTTTCAGGGACATACCAGCATTCCCAGCCAGCCCTCTGGGCTTGCAGGCAAAAGTCCATTTCTTCGTAATACATGAAATACGCTTCATCGATCAGGCCAACCTGCTCAAACACTTCCCGGCGAATAATCATACTTGCCCCAGCTACCCAATCCGTTGGACAGGGTTGGTCAGGAATCGGTGGCCAAACTACCCACTCCGATAATAATGTCGATACGATACCGAGACGCAAACCAGAATCTAGCTCACTGAGGACGGTATGAAACCGAAATGCTGAACACTGAGGGGTACTGTCAGGCTCTTCCAGGCGAGAGCCAGCAATACCCACCTGGGGATGGTCACTCATAAACTCCACCAGGGTTTTGATCGCCCTAGGACGAACAATGGTGTCTGGATTGAGCAACAACACATAATCCGGTGGCTGATTAGACTTCAGGGCTGGGCGGATCACAGCGTTATTGCCAAAGGCAAATCCACCATTGTGCTCTAGTGCCATCACCGATGCCCAACTACCCCAGTTTTCGTTTGCGATCGCATTTTTAATCGCAACAGCCGATCCATCCCCAGAGGCATTATCTGCTACTACCACCCGAGTATTCGATAAACCTGGCATTTCATCCCCTAGAGAGCGTAAGCAGTCTATAGTTAAACTAGGGGTTTTGTAGTTAACAATTACTATAAGTAAAGAATTTACGGGATTGTTTTTTACTTCATTAGACATAACTAAATTTGGCGTTTTTTTTCCTTAGCTAAATAATTATTATTTGTTAGTTAATTTAGATTTTTTTAGTAACAAAATCCTGTTGTTGATCGTAATAATTTACACAGATTTTTTACCCTACTCCCTACTCCCTACTCCCTACTCCCTACTCCCTGCTATATCATCCCTAATTCCGTTGAACTTGTCTTCGTTGATTACGATTTTGATTACGATTTTGATTACGATAACGCTGGGCTGCCAATGCCGGGACTTTTTTAACCTTATTGGTTGTAGGTTCTTGGATCACCAATCCTGATAGTCCTCCACAAGCCAATACAAAGACTGGATTACCATGGGCATTGAGCATAAATTCCACCATGTATAACGCTACGGCCACGGTCAGCACCGCCACTGGTGACGCTTGCCGCTTTGGCCACAACTCGGCTGGACAACGGAACCAAAACATAGTCAACACCGGCATTAGTAAGGATGTGGTCAGGCTGGCTAGTCCAACGGTACCAGTTTCACCAAACGCAATAATCCACAAACTATCTGGAACTGTAACTTGCTCACCCTTGTCATTAAAGATCAGACTTCTTCCCCATCCTCCCCAGCCAAACACGATCCGTTCCCGTGCTTTATCTACAAGTAGCTCTTCATTATCAAATCTAAACTGTAAGGATTGGATACGGTCTGCAGGAACCACACTCGATACATTTGAGATAATCTGATCACTAACGTAGGTTTCAGTCTGTGAGTTAATGTATAAGTAAGAACAAATAAGCCCAATTAGGATAAAGACTGGCAAAGCAGTACGAAATTGCTTGCCCACAAACAAGATGCCAACTCCCAAGAGTAGTAAAAAATAGGCACCAGTGGATTTGCACAATATAAATGTGATCAACAACGCAGCTACCAGCCACTTCATGGGAATATTCCAGAGTTGTTTGATCACCCCAGTGTGCCATAGCCAAATTCCCACTAAACTAGCTGCCATCATCCACATACCCACTGGCAAACCGTGGATCATAAATACTGTCGGTCTCCATCCCCCGTAACGCATTGTTTGGCCAAAGTCAGGATGAGCATGGAAGCCGTACAATATCCTATGGAGCTGGGGACTAAAACGAATTTCGTACAAACATAGGGGAACATATACCAACCCCCCCATGAAAATCCCAATTGCCAAGTCACGTAATCCACTCAAGTTATTGAGATAGATCCGACCGAGAAAATAGGGTACTCCCCAGGTCAAGGTTTGCGTCAAAACAGTAGAGAAACCATCGTAAGCCCCCAAGCCATTCGTAATAGATGAAGCCAATGGACATAGGCACCAAATCAGGATGGGCAAGTCAATCCAGCTGAATTTAAAGGAGCTAATACGCCCAACATCGTATATAAACGTAGCCAACAAAATACCGTAGCAAGTTGCCGACATCTTAGTATAGTCAGGTAGACCAGGCAAAGCATATTCTGCCACAGGTAAGAATAGCCATGCTACGATGAAACTCACAATGACTGCCCGCTGAGCTGGAATTCTCATGAAGAGATAAAGAACAACTGGAATCCAGCCGAACATGACGATGGGGACTAAAAAACTCATTGGCTTTTTTGGGCATGAACGTGAACAGAGTTGTTTGAGTAATTATCAGCTATCAGCTATCAGCTATCAGCTATCAGCTATCAGGTATTAGCTATCAGCTATCAGTGATCAGCTTATGGGTTAGGTCACAGCGTCGAACCCTGGGGAGCATGTCAATTTTGTTAATCCCTGTTCAGATCCCCCGTTTCCCTTAATAAGGGGGACTTTTAAATCTAATTCCCCCCTTTTTTAAGGGGGGCTAGGGGGGATCTATGTACCTAATTACAAAGGTGACATGCTCCCAGAAGCCTGTTCCACGCTACTTGAGGTGCCAAAGGCCAACGGCTGACCGCTGACCGCTGACCACTGACCACTGACGGCTGAATTCTTACTCAATAATTAACTTCTTAATAAATTTCTTGACTTTGGTTACTGGAGATTTTTTAAGTTGTATTTTTTCTCCTGGTCGAGCCTTAAATAATGTAGAATGGTCGCCACTATTAGAAAGCTCTTCAGCTGGTCTGCCATTGCTGTAGTAGTAAAGTGCCAAGGATTTCCGAGTCCGTCCTTCTGGACAAGTTAATGGCTCAGGATGTCCGTGATAGGAAAAATCGGTAGTATTAAATATGACACATCGGTTGAAGACGGGGAGAATTTTTTTCTGAGACTTTGTCATCTCTTTATCCCACATTTCAAAATAACCACCATAGTCTTCTTGCCAATCTTTGTTGAGATAGATCAGAAGATTTAAGCGGCGGTCAAGGCGCAATTTTGTATGGCGATTGAAATCAGCATGGATTTTTAAGTAACCACCTTTTTCGATCTGATGTAAGCCACCACCAACAAAATGAGGATCAGGGATTATTCCATCAATGCCAGTTAAGGTTTCTAAAAAGTTAAGGAAAGTTGATGAATTGAGCTGATACAGAAAAAATCGGGTGTACTCTCCCATTTGTATTTCCGATTTTGAGGCCAGTTTTTTTTCTGGTGCAGCATCAAACTTTTGCCAATCAATTGCATCAGCTTTAGGAAACTCATTCAGAATCTTATCTAGGACATCTTCTGGAAAAAAGTTATCCATGATAATGTGTGGGAATGGCTCAGACTGGGCGTATGTTTCACAATTATCATTCGCAAATTTAGTTAATTTTTCTGGCTCTAGGCAATAGTTTAATTTGGAATACATTTTATCATCCATTAGTTTTTTTAATTAATTTTAGTTTTATTAAATAATAGCAATCCTAAATAGATTGTAATAATTTTTGTTACCTGTTCCCTGTGCCCTGTTCCCTGTTTTAAAAAAGTCCACTGATGGGATATCCAAAACCCAACATATATCGAGCCCAAATCACCCACATCAGTAATGTCAACAGTAGTGCAGTAGCCCAGAGGTCTTGCTTAATAAAGGAAAGCCCTTCACGACAGAGACCATAAGTTATTACTAGATAAGGGAGAATGTCATTGAAAGCAATCACGACTACTGCTCCGAGTGGTCCATTTCCCAACTTTTCCATCAGATAAAATCCTAGGGGTATGCCAATACAAACCTTAAGACTCTTGACCAATTGACTGTAAGCGTTATAGTTTGGCTTGCCAAGAGCCATCAGGGCTTGCTGAACGGTATCAATTAATAATGCAGGCCAGATGCCTAGGGTCAGGATTGGTAACATCCAAGCCGCCTCATAAAACCTCTCATCATATAAGATAAAAATCGCAACATCTCCAAAAGCAGTACTGACTGTCAACATCAATGCTGCAACCACTAGGATAAGTTGCCGATTGTACCAAATCTTGATCCGAAAGGTTTCCCGAGGCAAATCAGCCAGCTGAGAAAACGTTGGCAAAAGCACCTTGGAACTAATTGCCGAGATTACCTGGGAAGGTAGGTACGCTAAATTAAAGGCAACACCATAAATTCCCAATAGCTCAAATGAAAACAATTTGCCTAGAATTAGTCGGTCGGCTTGGGTCGCGAGAAAGGTAAGGGCCGTTGAAATAAATATCCATTTCCCGAAGGAAAAAATGCTGTTAGCTGCCTCTTTCTCCCAGGTAAAGCGGTTTGATTTTCCAGGAATTAACCAATGACTCATTACCATTTTGACCAATGCCGTCAGCACATTTCCAATAGCAAGAGCCCAGATTGTCCGATTGACAAAAGCCCAAGTGACCATCAAGATCAGGCCGGACAATTGCCCCACCAGCTCAAACATCATGATCTTGCCAAATGCCATCTGGCGGTTGAGGCTCCACACAGCAGTGGAGTTGAATCCCTCAATCAGTGGAATCACACCAATTACTGGCATCAGCCATAACAGCTGCGGGTTATTATAGAAGTGGGCAACTGGCCAAGTAATTATAAGACAAGCCACCCACAGCAAAAGGCCCCGCAAAACCTGAATAGTCCAGATAGTATTCAGAAAAACTGGGTCATCCCCACGTTTATTCTGGATGATGCTTGCACCAATACCGACATCGGAGAATAACCGTAAGCCAATGATGAAAACGTTGGCTAGAGCCATTAAGCCGAAAAACTCTGGTGCAAGCAGGCGGGTCAGAACAAGATTACTTGCCAGTCTCAGAAACTGACTTGTTCCATAACCAGCTACTGTCCAAATAGCCCCACGGAGGAGTTGTTTTTTAAGTGATGAGGACATGGTTAGATTTCCGAGTAGGTAGACGGGATGGGTGGGGTTGCAGACTTAAAGGCATCAGATAATTTAGTTAGTTTTAAAGATTGGCTCTACAGCTGATATCTGAGCATGTTGTGTAATGTAGGTTTTAAGTTACAGCTAGGTAGATAATAGTTGTTGAGCACCAGATGAATACTCGCGAACGGTCTTTTGCCAGAAACGGGCTGGCTCTTGAGATGAGAAATAACGACTAATATAGTCGTGAGCATTGCGTGAAATATTGTCACGAAGTTCTGCATGCTCTAGTTCCAAAAGACATCGTGCTGCCGCCTCAGGAGTCTCGGCAGCCATAGCAGTCTTACGGTGTTCCATGCAGAAATTTGCCCCACGGGCAGTCTTGCCCACTACCACAATTCCTGCTGCCATGGATTCTTGGGGAGGAAGGGCACAACCCTCAACCTCTGCAGATGCCAGGAAGACTTGTGGTCGTCTAAACTGCTTTGCTAGTTCGTGAAAGGGAAGTCCATCCACACGCTCAAATCTCCAGTATGTACCACCTAACTTTTGATACCATTCCTCAGTCTCGGTGATGAACTCAGGACCTTTTCTGGGAAAGGCGAAGACCAAACCTGCTTCTCTTTCTGCTTGAGGAATAAATGGAAATGCCTTGTTGTCAACTACATTGGGAACGATCTCAATGTCTTTGCCAGGATAAGTGGCTTCGCATATTTCCTTCATGAAGGGAGAGTCTGTCCAAAGAGCCACACGGCTATCTCGATAGTCAAAATCCGCTTTAACCAAAATTGGAACCTGGAGATAAGCGATCGCTGGTCCTTTGACATCATTGATCAATAGTGTGAGCCAATCAGGAATAATGCATACATCATCGGGACGACGATCTGCCCAACGGATAAAGGGTAGATCGTGAATCCCCCAAGTATTACCAAAGGTGTTACGACCAGTCATGGTGGCAATTACTGCATCAGCCCCAGATTCCCGAGCTGCCAAGCAGTGACGCATGATATTCAGGTCTCCGCCGTTTACTTCGGATTTATAAAGCCACCTACGCCTGACCCAACTCTGAATTGGCTTTAGCTTAGGACGGCGAAGGACACGGTATATTCCCTGCCAAGTGGTGCTTGTTGAAAAGTCTGAAAGCAAAAATACAAAACGCATCAGCTAACTGTTACAAATAAGGGAAATTATTCAAAATGGGGCGTTGCTAATTACAGGTATGATTTTGCCCCCCAACCCCCAATTCTGGGGGAGAAAGATAATTTCAAGTCCCCCAATTTTGGGGGACCCACGGGGGCGTTACTGAAACAAGACAAATAAATTCATACTTCAATTCAGCAACGCCGAAAATGCTCATCTGTTGCCCCGATTCACAATTTGATTCACAATTTAAATACGTGAGAGCTTAGCACTCCTTGGTGGTGCCTCAATCGGAGCTTGCTTTGGAGGTAGTTCAGGATTAGACAAAAATAGGGCTGACAATTTCTTGGCTTCTGTTGCGACATCATGCCGCCTAGCCACCCGCTCCGCCCCAGCTTTACCCATTTCCTCCAGGGTTTCCACCGGGGAGTTTAAGGCTTCAGCCATTGCTGCGGTTAAAGCTTCAACAGAACCGGGTGGCACCAGCCAACCACAGCTGCCATCACCCACCAACTCCGGTATCCCAGCAACATAAGTAGTAATCACTGGACGACCCAGGGCTAAAGCTTCCATGAGCACGACTGGTAATCCTTCCGCAAAGCTGGGCAGTACGAGAGCCCGTGCTGCTAAAATTTGTTGCTGAACCTCAGTATTACTAGCCCAGCCAGTAATCTCAATGTGGTCTTGCAAACCCAACTGGGCAATAGTTGCTTCAATTTGCGTACGCAACGGTCCATCACCCACTAGTACCAACTTGAACTGCAAGCCCTCAGCGGCTAACTGATGGGCCGCTTCAATCAAGAGTAGATGTCCTTTTTGTTCACTGAGGCGACCAACGCAAACTAAGCGTGGCACCTCTGGTATCGGGGTGTGGGTTTTACTCAAAAACATCTCATCCACACCACAGTGGATCACATGGATTTTTGACCACTGTTTGTGGCTGCACCATCGATAAAGCTGGCTTTTGCCAAAGGAGCTAACCGCGACCACAAAAGCAGCTCGGTTGATTTTTTCTCTTAAAGCGAGAAGTTGGGATTTATCAAACTCTTCTGGACCATGAACTGTGAAGCTGTAAGATGGTCCACCGAGAGCATGACATAACATCGCTACTGTAGTTGAGTTTGTTCCGAAGTGGGCGTGAACCTTCTCAATATCTGACTCGGAAAACCAACCCAGCAGAAGGCAAGCCTCAGCTAAGTACGCTAGATGATTCAAAACTCCTCGGTCTGAACCCCAGCCGATTTTGAGGGTCAGCTCTAAGGTCTTCAAAAGACGTATCGGTCTGGTTAAGGCAGTGCGTAATAGGCTAAAACACAAGCCCACGATGCCAACTCCTAAGACAAATCGAGTCTTCTGTAGCTCTAGTTGATCGGCTTGATCAACTAGTTCAGAGGCGCAGGAACGGATAGAAAAACGTTTGACTTGAATATCGCAAGCCTCAAGACCTGCAATCTCTCGCCGGATAAAGCTGTGACTTACCTTAGGATACTGATTAACTAGATAGGCAATTGTCATCGTGAACTCGGGGCAACGGTATGTCTGTTTCTATGAATTTTTCGTAGTTCGTAGATTGACACCTTATCTAAGAGATGGAATAGATCGAGAAAAATCTTCAAATGTTTCAAGGGATGTAACGCCTTCATTAACATCACCTGATTAGGCTCCATTGTCCGTACCAATTTTGCCGCCTCCTTAGACTAAAGCAACTTTGGTGACAGTATGTTATTAATTGTTCTTACTAACTGTGAACTCAGAATCCGGATTGCGATCCCATGGAGGATAGGTAATATCGTATCCGGCAGAATAAGTTTCGGTGGCAGGTTATTCGCGTAGGGTGGCCTAAAGGCCAAGGTTGTCTGTCAGAATGCAGAATGTAGAATGTAGAATGTAGAATTTGGAATTCTAAATTCTTAATTCTACATTCTTAATTCAAAAATGGCGAACAACCGAATAACCTTTAAGAACCGATGTTCTAGGGTGAGACAGTCAGGGAAGATGGTTGGACACGATTAACTACTACGCCCAGACAGGTTAAGCCAAACCTGTCTATTTGATCGAGGACTTGCTTGAATTGAGATTTCTTAGTTCCTCTGAATCCGACCACCATCAAGATTCCATCTGTATGGGCAGCTAGGAAATTGGCGTCTGTATAGTTCAGTAGATTAGGAGTGTCATAGATAACCAAGTCAAATTTTTCCTGAAAATGCCCCATAATCTTTTCCATGCGAGGAGAGGCCAGATCTGGAGCAGATTCTACTAAGGCTTGCCCAGAAGTCAACACAAAAAGATTATCTGAGAAAGGCGATCGCTCCATCACAACCTCTAGGTCGTTTGATAGCAAGTCGCTCAGTCCTGGCAAGTTCTGTAAATTCAAATTGGTGTGAAGTTGAGGTGAATGGAGATTACCATCTACTAATAGAACTCGCTGACCTCTGGAGGCTGCCATGTGAGCTAGGTTTAAGGCGACACTAGACTTACCATCCCCAGCCATAGCCGAGCAAATGGCGATGGAGCGAAGGGGTGGATTACAGAAGCGGAAATGCATGTTAGTGTAGAGAGATTCGAATGCTTTTTTAAATCGATTATCCTCAGAAATTCTGTCCTCATCGTTGTCAAAATCTACACTAAAATTATTGAATGGTTCAGGATTTTTACTAAATGGTATTTCTCCTAAAACAGGTAAATTATGGCCTTCTTCAATATCCTTGATTTCATAGAAGATATTCCGATACTTATCATAAAGGATAACTGTCCCCATCCCTAAAGCTAAACCGCCCATAACTCCCATCAAGATCAACTTATTCTGACTAGATTTTCCGATCGGTGCACCGGTCGGATCGCGGTAAAGCTGAGGTTGAGAAACTATCTCCCAAGGCACTTCCCGTTGAGCTTTCTCCACCTGCAAGGTCTCTTTCTGAGTTTCTAGTTGGTTGAGAGTTTGAGTAGCAATTTGTAACTGCCGCTGTAGATCATTATACTTACGGACAAAAATCGGGAATTCTTGGACTTCGCGATCAACAGTGTTTTTGGTTTGTATCAGAGCCTGATTACGAACCTGTAGTACCTCAATTTGGTTGGTGGTATCAACCAATTGTTGAATCAGTTGTAAACGAATTGGATTTTGAAGGGTTCGCACTCGGGGGTTAATCGGTTGACCTCCTAAGTTCTGACCCAGAATCCGTTGTACTTCCCGATTGAGAAGAGTTTCTAGGTTTTGCCGTTGCTCTAGTAGGGTTTGAATATTAGGGCTCTCTGGCTGAAAGCGGGCGGATTCTATCGCAATTCTACTTTCTATTTCTTTAAGATCCGCCAGTAACTTCTGATAGTTAGGATCTTCACTCAAGGCAGAAGAAGCTAAAGCTTCATTTGGCGATAGTTTTAATTGTCTTTGTAAGCTGTTTTTTAATTTAATTAGCTCTTGTAGCTGCCTGGTTGTATCTCTTTTTTGGTCGCCAATTTTACTAACTTTGTTTGATAATTGTCCCCCATCAAATTGAGGTTCAATTAGCTGATACTGCTGTTGCAGGTTTTGCAAATTTCCTTGGATAATATTAACTCTATCCTGTAATTTAGGAAGTTGCTCATTAATAAATTTAACCCCTTGGCCAATGCGAGTTTTTCGGTCTTCTAAACTATACTTTTCATATTCTTCAGCTGTTGTCTTTAAGACCAACTCTACTAGTTTGGGATCTGTCCCACTATAAGTAACTGATAGGATTTTAGTATTTTCACCTTGACTTTCTTCTTCGAGACGTTCAACTGTTAAATAATACTGAAGTAGCCCAAGCTTAAACTCTGGATACTGGAATTTAATTTTATTGACGATTTTAGATAAGACTTCAGGACTGGTTAGGATTTTAATCTGAGTTGCATAGTCCAGTTCAAAATTTCTCTCACCAGGTATTCTTCCCTGACCCCGAGTAAGTGTCATTGGTTCAGTGGATATTGCTGCAGCAGATGTGACTGGTTCGACTAACAGCTGAAAATTACCTGAATATATAGAGGGAGATTTGCTACTCAAAAAGGTAGCAGCAACAGTCACTAAACCTGCAATCCCTGCAACCACCATGGCTTGGCGTCGGGCAATCCTCAAAAGCGGACCTAGATTTAATCCTTTTTGAGGAGTATTTAACTCATCTTGCTCGTTTAATGTTAGTTGTTGCAATTGTCTGCCCCTTTTACTAGTTGATAAGGTTTCAGCCCCCTGTTGTATATCCAAGAGGATGCTAATTTTTGCAGGGAGACACTAATAATTACCAACTCTCAGGGCAATAATCCGGATTGTCCAGGTTTATAACCCTTTTCACATCGATGCTATAGTTGATCGATGTAGAAGCAAAACTTATCAATATTCCGGAGTGCTATCAACTCCTTTGGCTTGGGTTATTTATAGTATTTTTTTCACAATACTTTTGTCATGTCAAACTTGATTTATCTTAATAAATGTAAATCAAGTTTATACCAATTCTGGAAATTACGGCTACAGATAAATTTAATCTTACCATCTCCTAATCTGGATATGTAGTCCTACTTTAACTACTTGGTCTTATCCGCCGCCGGTTTAATTATCTTTGATAATACACTTCTTTGATAATACACTTATGATGCTACCATCTTTGATAGGATTTGTGGGCAAACTCTAAAATAGTTAGATCCAAAATCGGTAAGCCCAAGGATAATTCCGTGGGCTAAATTATGGCATTAAAAATTTAATTAACCCTGATTATGAAACAATTAATTAGCAATCCTATAGCTATAACAATTCTATACCTAGGACCAGAGAATGATCTCTCCTAGTAGAATCAGTTGATGGCTGCATCTCAATGCATGCAAAAACACTCTTCGGCAATAGAAGGCTAATATCATGTTATGACAATTACCCTTAATAAAAATCTCCCCCATCTCCCTATATTCCCCTCCTGGTCGGGGTTAGGGGTGGGTTCCTATCTCCTCACTTGGGTAGGTTTTTTACATTTGGGCGAGTACGTACTGGCATTGGGAATAAATTTCTCAAAATATGTCGGAAAATCTCCCAGAATTTCCACCGATTACCGACCCATCTCCCGCTCTTCCCCTCCTGGTCGGGGTTAGGGGTGGGTTCCGATTAGCCATTCCCCATTCCCCATTCC
>NZ_JAAHIE010000187.1:0-12523 GCF_010671945.1 Moorena sp. SIO4E2 | reverse complement strand
GTTTATCTGTTATAAGGAACATGAGCTTCTAGAATTTTTTAAATCTATTGGTCTGAGCAAAGCTGAGCGCTATCCCCAATTCTTTGTGCCTATGGTACTCCATCGCACTTTAAAATCTCCTAGCTTCTCTTCATTTATGGAGAAGTTAGCTCGACTCTCAGGCTTGACTAATTTGTTTGGTTCACCCGTAATTTTAAAGCTTACCAAGACTTAAGCCAGATGCCGATTAAAATTAATTGTATAAACTTGCTTGGTTAAATTCCAATATTTTTTAGGTTAGCTAAGACAGTAGAATATGGAAGATACTCAATTCAAACTCCCAACTGGCAGTCGCGTCTTAGTGACTGGAGCTACAGGGTTTACAGGTTCAGTTCTTGTACGTAAATTAGTCGCACAAGGTTTAGATATCGTCGCTATTGCACGTCCTAGTTCTAAAATTGAGCCTTTTAAAGACATTAAAATTGAATGGATTAGAGGGGATGTTTTTGATGAAGAGTTAATCAAGAAAGCCATCAAAGGAGTTAACTATATCTTTCATATTGTAACTCCTTTTCGAGAAGCAAAATCTGCTGACAATGTCTACTACAATGTCCACGTTGTAAGCACACAATTGCTAGCAAAGTACGCTTTAGAAGAGCCAGAATTTCAGCGTTTTGTTCACGTTTCAACAATTGGTGTTCATGGTCATGTCGAAAATCCTCCTGGTGATGAAAATTGTCCAATGCATCCTGGAGATATATATCAAGAAACCAAACTAGAAGGAGAACTGTGGATCAGAGATTTTGCTAAAAAGGAAGGCTTACCAGTCACTGTGGTACGACCATCAGGAATCTACGGTCCTGGGGAGAAACGGTTTTTGAAAATTTTCAAAATGGTTGGCCGTAAGTGGATACCAATAATTGGCAATGGAAGTAACTTACTGCACTTAATTCATGTTGATGATTTGACCAATTTTTTTATACTATCAGCCACCCATCCTCAAGCAGTGGGAGAAGTTTTTATTTGTGGCAGTAAGGAGGCGATAACCTTTCAAAAAATGGTCTCTATTATTAGTGAATACTATGGAATTTCCTTTAAATTCATTAGTTTGCCAGCTGCGCCACTGTTTGCCTTAGGTGATTTTTTGGAATTCATCTGTCGTCCCCTGGGCATAGAACCACCTATTTATCGAAGACGGCTAGCGTTTTATACAAAAGACCGCTCATTTAACACAGCAAAGATGATAAATTTACTGGGGTTTGTGCCTGTCCATTCCGATGAAGAAGGGTTAAAGGAATTAGCCCAATGGTATCTTGACCAAGGATGGATATCTATTAAAAATCCTAAATTAGTTTCCGAACAAAAGTTAACCTAGTTGAGAATAGCATTGATTATGATAGCCAATAAAGAAAAAAAATTGATATCCAAAGTTTCTTTAACAGAGCAACTCAATAAAAAAGATTCTTCTTTATTGAAGAGTTATCAAGCAAAGGTTATAGGAAATAATAAGTTATTATCTTTAGTTCAATATGAATTAGCTACTTTTTTATTTGGTAATCTGGCTGGTGGAGCTGGATATCTATTGAGAAAAAATTTTTTTTCTCCCCTTTTCAAGGCTGTAGGTTCTGGAGTTATTTTGGGGAAGGGAATTGTTTTACGTCATCCTGGAAATATTACTCTTGAAAACCGCATCGCTATCGACGATTATGCTCTCCTGGATGCTAGCGGTGCTGGAGAGGATGGAATAACTATAAAAGACGATGTTATTGTTTCCAGGAATTGTGTGATTCAGGGAAAAACTGGTCCTGTAGTTATTGGTAAAAAAACTGATATTGGATGTAATGCTATTATCTCCTCAGGTGCTGGCATTTTTATTGGCAGTTCTGTCTTAATTGCTGGTAACTGTTACATTGGGGGTGGTCGGTATCTATCAGATCGTTTGGATATTCCCATGATGGAACAGGGAGTTTATTCTAAAGGACCAGTGGTGATTGGTGATGATGTTTGGTTGGGTGCCGGAGCAATTGTTCTCGATGGAGTTCGGATTGGCAAAGGGTGTATTGTTGGTGCAGGTGCTGTAGTTACCAAAAACCTTCCTGATTATGCTGTTGCGATTGGGGTTCCAGCTAGGGTAATTCGAATGCGTCAGCAAATCCAAGTCTAAACGTCAATATTTGTACCATATCTTGGTCTTGTATATAATTCCTTTATTTTAGCAGGTTTAATAAGCTTCCTCGATAAAAATTATGAGTAATTTAAGAGAAGTTAAGTAGATGAATCAAACCAAAAATTTGAGTCTAGCACCGACTTCCCAATCTAAATCAGACCTAGGTATTTCAGAGTCCCCAATCTTCATCTTTGGATGTCCTCGTTCTGGAACTTCCCTTCTGAGTCGGATTATTGGCTGCCATCCACGAATTGCTATACCATTCGAGTCTCACCTCTATAATACGTTTTATCCCTGGCTGAAGTACTACGGTAACCTACAGCTGATTCAAAACCGTGAGCGTCTGGTAGACGATATCCTGACAACCGAGGTCATGAGAGACTGGTCTCCCCCTCCCAATCGTGAGCACACCCTTGAAGCTATCTATAGATTTGACTTTCACGGCATAGTTGATGGCATCATGGGTGCCTGGACTAATGCCCAAGGTAAACAACGCTGGGGAGAAAAGACGCCTGCCCATATTTTCTACTGGCGCGAAATTTTCAATGCTTTTCCCAATTTGCAAGTGCTTCATATAGTGCGAGATGGCCGCGATGTGGCTCTATCCTGGAAGGGTTCTCGCTTTGGTCCAAAGCACATCTACCCACTTGCTCAAAAATGGCGAGAGTATCTTGAAACTGTGGAAGAGTTGAGAACGGCTCTCAATGATGACTCTTTTTTAGAAGTCCGATACGAAGAATTATTGTTGGAACCTGAAGGTATAGTTCGAAAGATTTGCACCTTTCTTAAGGAGGAATTTGCCCCTGAAATGTTGGAATTCCATAAGGTTGGTGCATCCTATCCAACTGACCAGAAAAACCAGAAAAATCTTTCTAGACCTCCTCTGACCAGTAACGCTGGCAAATGGCGCAGTGAAATGACAGAGCGTGAACTTCGTATCTTTGAAGCTGTAGCAGGAGGAACACTTGAGCGCTATGGGTACGAGAGGCAGTGGCATCAACCTCAAATTTCGGGTCTAGAGGTGATGCAATTTCGGTTCCTTGAACATCCACCACGGAAAATACTGGCAATGCTTAAAAACACTAAAGGTCATATCGACGGCATCCGGAGACTCAAGATCTATTGTCGCCTCAGATTGGGAATTTAGCAACTGATAGAAACAGTGGAGGAGATATCTAGTGGCACCAATTAATGCCACCTTCAACAAATTTGTCAAAGGAGCTGGTTTATCCTTCCTTGGTCAAGTCATAAGTACTGCTTTCAAGTATGTAACTCAAGTAGTGCTTGCTTGGCTTCTGGGTGCAGAAGTCTTCGGACTTTACACCTTGGCAATGATCATCTACCAACTCGGAGAACTATTTTCTAGGATGGGGCTTGAAACTGGAGCTATACGCTATGTCTCAATCCATCATGGTACAGATGATAATGGTCGGCTCAAAGGAGTTTTACTACAGGGGATTGGACTACCTTTCCTCAGCGGTATAGTATTTGGAATCGGTCTATTTTTGGGATCTGACCTTATTGCCCAGGGGATTTTTGGTCAACCAGACCTTGCTCTTGCACTGCGGGTGTTCGCGATCGCTCTCCCTTTCGGGGCTAGTATGACAGTAGGAGCATTTGCTACTACAGGATTTCAGATAACAGCATACAAAGTTTATGTTTGGGAGCTTCTGCTACCATTAATTAACTTAATATTAGCTGTAGTACTATGTAAAGTTGGCTGGGGACTGTGGGGGGCAGCGATTGCTTGGCTACTTGCTGTAATCGTGTCTTTAGCTTTCACCGTCCATTTTATTCGAGGTATCTTTCCTGCCCTATTGAGCAGAAATATCACCCCTGTCTTCGAAACCAGGCAACTACTTGCCTTTTCCCTCCCTTTATCTTTCGGAAGTTTTTTGTGGCTGGTGATGCTCTGGACAGACTCTTTAATGCTGGGATATTTTCGACCTGTAGCAGAGGTGGGGATTTACCGGGCCGCTTCCCAGACAGCACTGTTGATGACTCTGTTCACTCGCTCGTTGGTAACAATCTTCACACCGATGATTGCTAACCTTTATAGTAACGGAGAGCTTGAAGAATTAGACAAACTCTTTAGAACTGCTGCCCGCTGGAGCTTCTCCTTGACTGTACCTCTGTTCTTAATTGTGGTAGTAGCTGGTAAAGATATCCTACGTGTTTTCGGTTCAGAATTTGAAATCGGATCGTTACCTCTAACAATTCTAGCAGCAGGGCAATTAGCAAGAGCTGGTCCGGGAGGATTAGCCATGCACGTACTAGCAATGTCAGGGCATCAATATCTCAAGCTCTTTGGGGACGTGGTGTTAGCGATCACCAACATCGGATTAAATATGCTCATGATTCCACGATGGGGACTGATGGGAGCGGCAGTGGCAACAGGAATCAGTATTTTAGCAGTAAATCTGCTGCGTATCTTGCAAGTCTACCTAGTTTTGCATATTCATGGGTTCAACTGGAGCTACTTAAAAACCATAGGGGCAGGAACTCTCGCTGTTTTGATCGGTCTCGGTGTACACTCTTGGGTTTCATTTATGCCTTACCTTCTGGTATTGGTTATTACTGCTGGAGTTGTGTTTCTAGTTTATGTACTGCTGTTATGGGCAATGGGCATAGAGAAAGCGGATCTGATCATCTTGAGAAAGATGCAACAGCGCTTAGGGCTATTGAAGAATTGATAATCTCTATTGATACTATCTATAGAAATGCAGAACTATTTGTACCGATTACGCCAGAGGCGAGTTCAATTAAAAATATGTTTATTATTGATTTTTTATAGTTGTTTAAGCTGGGGATGTGTGGAGCAATCCAAGGCAAAAAGAGGTATTGCTAAAGTGTCGAATTTGCCTTATTCCACGATTAAACCTCAAGTTATTGAACTTAAGCCTGCTGCCAGCGATCGCCGTCTCGGTGGACTGATTGCAGCAGACATCAATGATGATGGTCAGAAAGATTTGATCATTACTAAGCCAGGTTATATAGCAGCTTACAGTCATTCTGGTAAAGCACTCTGGAGCAAGTCAATCAATATCCAGGTAACTGGGAAGTCAGAGAGCCAAGGATTGCCAGGAAACCAGGCCCCCGGTGTCCAAGCAGCTGATGTAGATGGAGATCAAAAGACAGAAGTTCTGTTTTTAACCAAGGACAATACCCTCCATATTGTTGAGGGGTTCAATGGAGAGACTCAGAAAACTATAAAACTCCCATCTCCAGAAGGTACAGAGGGTTGGGAGCACTTAGTAGTAGCCAATTTCCGGGGCAAAGGCGATCGCGATTTACTACTTCAGGCCACTAATGCTGAAGGATACCGTATGGGTCGTTATCTAGCAGCCTATCCCCTAGACAACCTACTCAAAGGTGAAAACCTTCAACCATTGTGGAGCCGAGATGATTTCCTTGCCAATGCTCACAATGGGGCACGGGTGGCAGATCTCGACGGAGATGGCAAAGATGAGGTTTTGGGTGGGACAATCATCTCACCCGACGGAGAGATGTTGTTGAAAATTCCCATAAAAGGTCATATTGACTCCCTGTTTGTGGCTGATGTGCGTCCAGACATTCCAGGATTAGAGGTAGTCGCTCTGGAAGAGGGGGGTGGCAATCGGGTTTTCCTTTATAACCGCGATCGCGTAATTTGGAAAACCCACTACAAGCATCAAGAACCACAAAATGCTGCCATTGGTGATTTTGACCCCCAACGACCGGGATTAGAAGTGTGGTGCCGCAGCCGTTACCAGAAGCACCAGAAACCCTTTGTCTTTGATGCCCAAGGTCAACTGATTGCTAACTATCAAATGGATGATGTTGCTCCCAAGGGATGGACAGACAAAGGTGTAGAGGTGATCGTCCCGATTGATTGGACAGGAGAGTCGAGGCAATTAGTGGCTGTCAAAGAGCGCCATAAACCAGGAGACGTGGGGATTTTCGATGCCCTGAGTGGGCAATTTCTCCATCGGTTCAAAGAACAGGCGGCGAGACTTTACGTTGCTGATGTATCTGGGGATTGGCGGGAAGAGGTGATGGTTCTCAATGGGAATCAGCTGGACATCTACAGCAACCCCGAACCCAATCCCAATCTTGATCGCCCACGGCTATGGACTCAAAACCACTACCGCCGCAGTAAGATGACTTGGAACTACTACAGTCCATAAACTAAAAACCATGGAAAAAAGGTTAGCTGCTAGGAAAAAATTGATTCTTACGATCATTAAATGCGGCGTTTCCATAGCGCTACTGTCTTGGGTGTTGCGCAAGACCAATCTGCCTGACATTTTCCTAGCTGTGAGTTCTGCCAACATTCCTCTGTTAATGGCAGCGTTTGTGGTCTACTTAGCCAGTTACTACATCAGAGCTCATCGGTGGCGGGTACTACTTTTGGCTCAGAATGTGAAAGCTACCATCCCTTACTTGTATAAGTCCTACATGGTCAGCATTTTCTTCAGTAATTTTTTGCCCTCCACCATTGGTGGGGATGCTGTTAGGGCTTATGATGCCTGGCGGTTGGGAACGAGCAAATCAGTCGCACTAGCCACTGTGTTTTTGGATCGTTTCCTCGGTTTACTGGGTTTGATGCTGTTTGGCCTCGGGGCGCTGTTTTTTTCTCAGACATTGATTGCCCAGTTACCATTACTTAATCTGTGGGTGATGCTAGGTACGGCAGCAATTATGCTTGTAGTCTCGATGATTTTCATACCCTCTCAGAAGATTTCAAGGGTTATTAGCAAGATCAAACTACCCTTTTGGCACCCCATAAAAAACAAGGTATTGAATATTATTAAAGCTTTCCTAGCCTTTGGGAACCGCAAACATGCCTTGGCTATGTCTATGGGGTTGTCACTGATGGTGCAAATCAGTGTCATCGCTCATTATTACCTAATTGCAAAGGCCCTGGATTTACCGGTTCCCCTTCTTAGTTTCTTTCTGATCATTCCCCTAGTCTCCTTGATCATGGTGTTGCCTGTATCGATCAACGCCATTGGTCTCCGTGAGAATGCATTTGTATTCTTTTTTGCGGCTTACGGCTACAATATTGCCAGATCCGAAGCCATTGCCTTTGCTTGGCTGGCTTACGGAATCGTGATCATTCAGGGGCTGCTGGGGGGAATTGTATACGCTTTGCGCAAGTAAAGGTGATTAACTCAGATCAGGTGATCGGCTGATCAGGTAAGGTCATGATCAGGTAATCGGATGATCAGGTAATCAGGTGTAATGGTGATCAATAAACAATAGTCAGAGCAATTATAAATTACCAATTACCAATTACCAAATATAAATTACCAATTACCAAATATGAATTACCAATTACCAAATATAAATTACCAATTACCAATTAATCACATGCCATCACCAGTAGGACACACATTTGCCGGTATTTGTGGATTTGTTCTGGCACGCCCTTATGTAGCTTGGCATCAGCAAACTCGGCTGTTGTATGGTTCAGTATTGCTCACGAATTTGCCAGACATAGACATTCTGCCTGGATTGCTGCTGCTGGGAAATCCAGGAGCTTTTCACCGTCAGGCTACCCACAGCTTGATAGTAGCCGCCATAATTGGCATCTTCGTTGCTTGGCTAGTGGGGCGTTGGAAGTTAAATCGGCTCCGATGGGGAATTTGGGCAGCTCTAGTTTATGGAAGCCACCTCCTGTTGGATATGCTAGTAGCTGACCCAACAGCACCTTTCGGAGTCCAGGCACTCTGGCCTTTTTCCCTAGAGTATTTTATTTCACCTATTACCATCTTTGCCCGATTTGATTATTTTAATCCAGAATTGGGTATGGTATGCACCATCTTGAGTATTCCTAACTTCTTGGGAATACTGTGGGAAATCGTAGTACTTACACCCTTGGTAGGACTGGCATGGTATGGGTTTGGGAAAACTGACGGCAGAAAACCATTGGCAAGATAGAGGCCAAGGGTGATGGGGTGATCAGGTGATCAGGTGATGGAGACAATAATAGATCTTTTGCATAAATGTCTAAAACAAGGCTGATAAGTAATATGGCCGTGTGTCCCAATTTACTTTGGTAAGAGGTTAATCGTTCTTTGTTGATGGCGATCAACCATCTTTCCTGAGCCATGATGAACCCTGGTCTGATCATGGTGGTTCTTAATACTGATTCTAGATAAGGTTGGTCAGGTGCATGAAAGCAGAAAAACTTAATTCAACAGAAACCTCAATCCAAGCAGATTGGCTTTGGCAATGGATTCCCATCGCCTTAATTTTGCTATTGGCGGCTGGGTTGTATTTCTATCAACTCGGCACAGAGAGCCTGTGGGTGGATGAACTCTACAGTGTTAATGATGCCAAACGCTTACCAGGCCATCTGGGTCTAATCCGCCCAGTGTATTTCATCCTGCTGTGGCTGTGGATGCAGTTTGGCACCAGCGATGCTTGGTTGCGGGGGTTGTCTGTCTTGTTTGGATTGGGCAGTGTATTTCTAACTTACCAGCTTGGTCGTCGTGTAGGGGGAAAGCCAACGGGCTTGATTGCTGCCCTCCTCTTGGCTCTATCGCCCCTGTTCATCAATTTTGCCCAAATGGTTCGTATGTACACCCTAGGCACTTGTCTCGGTCTAGGTGGTACCCTAGCGCTAGTGCATGCTCTTGAGAATCCTACTACCACCTCAATGGCTTGGTGGGCTAGCCTACGACTGTTGGTAACCCTAACTGCACCACTAAATGCCACCCTGCTCTTCGCGGACATCTGGTTAGTATGGTTTCGGTTTCGCAAGCAACGCGCTACATTATTAGCTTTCGGCAAATGGCTGTTACTGGTAATCCTGTTGTGGTTACCATCTTTGTTATCTCTATTGTCTGGAACCCTGCCCTTCCTAAGCAAGGCTCTTAATCTCATCGCCAAAATTGATCCATCGGCTACTCGACACTCATTTCCCAGTTTTGTGGATGTTTTACGTAAGTTAAAGAATTTTACTGCCTTTCCGTTTCCTTCCACATCGAAGCTGAGTAGCTTGTTTTATCAATCCTACAGTCTACTATTAGCTGGCTTGATCGGTATTGCCATAATCCACAAAAACCACAAACCACGCCTGTGTTGGATTGCTGCTTGGGCATTTATACCGTCAGTGATGATTTTTTTAGTTTCTAAACGATTATGGATAGACCGCTACATACTGTTTTTATCCCCATACATTTTGATTATTCTGACCGCTGGCTTGATGGGATTGTGGCGTTGGAAACGGAGTTTGGCGATCGCAGTAGCAATTATCTATACTATTACCGTTAGCACTGGACTAGTACGCTATTACACCGTGCAGGATCGCCAAGATTGGCGCAGTGTAGCACAAACAATTAGCATTAATGAAAAACCTGGTGATACCATCTTTTTATCCATAGGTTCGCAAAAAATGACCTCAGCGCTGGATCATTACTATAGTGGAGATGCTCCGATCTATTCCCGAAGTAAACTTTGTCCTTCTGATCGAGTCAAAAAGCCAGTCGTAGAGCAAGCACTAAATAACTTGCCACCTATTCCCTCGCGGCTGTGGCTACTGTGCGGCACAGGTTTTGACGAACAAAAGTTTCGCACTGTTTTCAAAGAACATTTTAATCTGGAAAGACACGAAGAATTTACTAACGAGAACTTTTATAGACAGAATGATTTAATGCATCTATTTCTGATCATACCAAATTCTGCCAATTCTACTGATTCTCGCAATTCTACTGATATAAAAAACAAATCAACATCGGTCTAAGCTCTAGGGCTTTGATTATTGAGTTAGTCGGTCTAAGCTCTAGGGCTTTGATTATTGAGTTAGCATGAAAGCCAACAACCACAAAACACCAGCGCTCCTAGAGGGAGGAAATTGGTTCCGACCATGGATGCCCATTACCTTAATCTTAGTATTAGCGACTGGATTGTATGTCTATCAACTTGGTACAGAAAGCCTATGGGTTGATGAACTCATTAGTATTCATCGTGCCAAGCACCTAGAGCAAGTCTTTAATGGTACACGCCCCCTCTATCACATCCTCCTACAAGTCTGGATGATAGTTAGCAGTAGTGATACTTGGCTGCGGGGATTGTGCGTTGTGTTTAGTATTGGTACTGTTTTTGTTACCTATCGGCTTGGTCGGCGCTTAATGGGAGAGTCCACTGGCTTAATTGCTGCCCTAATCGTTGCCCTCTCACCCCTGTTTATCCATCATGCCCAAGAAGTCCGGATGTACGCACCGAGTACATTCTTTGGTGTTGCTGGCACACTGATCTTAACCCACGCCCTAGAACGTCCAACTACTCCCTTACTTTTAGGATGGGCTGCTCTGCGATTCTTGGCAATTATCAGCACACCCCTTAACGTAGCGCTGCTGCTCCCAGACATCGTTGTGTTTGGCTGGAAGTATCGCAATCAACCTCGTGTTTTGTTCCGTTTCGGGGTCGGACTGTTACTGATTGGTATTTTATGGCTGCCATGGGTGTTTCCACTAGTAACTAAGAGCGCCAAATTTATGGGAGGTGTAAAAGTACCCGGTACATCAGTTCGTGATCTCGGTGGACGCACTAGTCCTGGTGTAGTTGATGTGATCATGCAGCCAGGTCGCTTGACAGCTTGGCCCTTTGGTCGAGCCAATTCCAATGCCATCTACTGGTTTTACAATGCCTACTCTGTCATGTTGACCTGCTTGCTGGGTGTTGTGCTATTCAACAAACCACGCTCAGCTAAGCTGGGTTGGATTGCGGCTTGGGCGTTTTTACCCTTAGTTCTGTTCTTTTCAGTGTCCCAAGTCTCTCGTTCTCTTTGGGTCAATCGTTACCTACTCTTAGCAGCTCCATACCTATTTATTCTTTTAGCAGCCGCTGGGATCGGCATTTGGCATCGATGGCGTATTGGTGCCTTGGTGATAGCGCTGATCTATGCCATTGCTGTTGGTGGTGGGCTAAAGCGTTACTATACCGTGCTCGATCGAGAAAATTGGCGTGGTTTAGTAGAAACCATTGCGACCAAAGAACAACCGGGTGATGTGATTGTTTGGTCCATTGGTCAGAGAATACCTGTGGCATTGAATCATTACTATCATGGCTCTGCAAGTATTGAGATTAAGGATGTACTCCCGCCATCGGTTAGAAAAAACGATCAGCAAGCGATAGAAGGTTGGATTAGCAGTTTACCTTCAACCCAATCTCGTTTATGGCTAGTTTATGTCAAGTCGTCGAAGCTATTTCGGTCTGTTGTTAAAGAGCAATTTCAGATTAAAACCCGAGAGAAACCCATTGATGGGATAGAAATATTTCTGCTTAAACCACGTTCTGCTGATAAAACGTCTCAGGAGTAGACTTCGCCGCAGTTGTCTATTGAACTAAGCCTAGAACTAGTTATTGCCGGTTTTTAGCGATCGCAATTTCCTGAAATAACTCAAAGCGCAATTAAATCAAGAATGGGTAGTGGTAAAGATGTAGTGGTTTGGCTACGGTCTGGTAAAGCTAACGGGAGCGAAAATCACGTATTGTGTACCACAACCAACTCCCCAAAGCTTTCATAAGGTAGTAGTAGCACCATAGTGACTGGGTTATGGAAATAGTTGCATGAACAACTATCTTTGATATCTTTGATAGTATCTGTCCTGGCTTCTCTCTTCGTACCTTTGCTCGTACCTTTGAGAGTTGTTGTCCCAGTTCATATCCGCACGTATATCCCTTTCAAATTGCTGCAAAATCCTGCCCAAAACATCTTTCATATTCTCCTTATCGTTATAGTTGTAGGTACGACACTCCCTGGTGTTGTAGTACTTACGGCGGTCTGGAACCCGACGCCGTTGACCTCTGTAGCGGCGACCGTAATATCCATGACGATAGCCACGACTAAACTCGCCCCCTGCGGTGCGCTCTTCATAAGCTATACCCCTGCTGGCATCACGTCGCCCCTCCTGATAACCATCATCGTAAGCTTCACGATGGTTAGCTGCATCCTGCTCAACGTAGTAACGAGGGACACTGTAACAGTATCTGATCTCATCCGCTTTCACTTCAGAAGGAAACAACAGAAGTCCCGAGAGTGTAGCGAACATGAGTAGAGTAGTAGAACCGATTTTTTTCATTGTTGAACCTCGTAATATATTTGGGATATTTGTTCTCTAGATATCCGTAAATACACTGTAGGTTCCATAAATTTCCAATCTCGAAATAAAACTTAATATTAAGAGGACGAAAAGATATAGGTAAACCAGACCAAAAACCTCGGTATATTCTCACTAATTTAGAGAATTTGGCAGCAGCCTTAGGGCGTGTCATCAAATAGGTGTCAATCCAGTTTAAAATAGATAAATTCTTGGCGAGTTGAGTAATTTCAGGAGTGGTACAATGACGCGCCGCTATGCTTTGCGGAATGACCAGTGGGAACGCATC
>NZ_JAAHIE010000186.1:0-12621 GCF_010671945.1 Moorena sp. SIO4E2 | reverse complement strand
CCATCGACCGAATTAGCCTAACCGTTAGTGTGATAGACTATCGACCTTAGTTAGATGTCCTTTTATGATGGCACCTGGCTCAAGATTCCCGGTCCCGTTCATCTGCAAACTAGATGGAATTGGAAACACACTGGGCTAAATGATAGTCTATGCCCTAGTAGCTAAAGAGTAAAAATCTTAGTCTAATTTGTATAAGTCAGTGAAATCACTATCCTCTCATGGCTCACTATCAGGGCTAGAGCACTATTCTCCTTCTAGTCCCACCCCACTTCTGAGTGCAAAGCACCTTGCAAAAGGTCTGATTAAAACGACAGCAATAGCCCTGGCATCGGGTTTTGTAGCCCTGTGCCAACCAGTGCAAGCTTTACAGGTACAAGTTCAACCAGACAATCCCCAGTTAGGCGATACTTTGTCAGTGGTAATTCAAACCGAAACAGTCGGTTCACCACCGAGCGTTTCTATGGGTCAAAAGACCTATCCTACCTTTGCAACAGGGACAAATCGTTATCGAGCTTTAGTACCCACTACACCATTAGATAAACCAGGAAAATTGGTTTTGCGGGTGGCTGGTGATGGTAAAGTCAACAACATAGCTGTACCACTTAAGAATCGCTCTTTCCCTGTCCAACGCATCTGGCTGTCTGGCAAAGCCTCTGCCCCAGCAACCCAATTTGAATTAAATCGGGTTGCCCAGTTTAAAAAATTAGTGACACCAGAAAAATTCTGGAATGGTAAGTTCTATAGACCCAACAATGCTCGTGTCTCCAGCGTTTTCGGTATTCGTCGCTACTACAACGGTGTCTTTGCTAACAACTACTACCATCGTGGTGTTGACTATGCCGGTGGCTTCGGTTCACCAGTAGTAGCACCAGCAGCAGGACGAATAGCACTAGTAGGACGAGAGTCTCAAGGTTTCCGGGTTCATGGTAACACCGTAGGGATTAACCATGGTCAAGGGGTACTCAGTATTATGCTGCACTTGAGCCAAATTAAAGTTAAAGAGGGGGATTTCGTTCAAGCTGGCCAGGTCATTGGTAGCATTGGTTCTACAGGTGCTTCCACTGGTCCTCATCTACATTGGGGTCTCTATGTTCACGGTCAGTCGGTTGACCCAGTACCCTGGAGATGGGAAGGTGTAAATTGACTTTCCGCCAGCCCATCACTTAGCTAAACCGCGAGAAGCCCCGCACTTTACCTTCATTGGGTAAGTGTCGTATGGGAAGCGCGGGGCAAGGGTCGGAACGTCGAAATGCCAATGGGCTATACTAGGGACAGTAGGGAAAACAAATTAAGAGCTAACCGCCACCTACTAGCTAAACATAGAACGAGTTGTATTGTTCCGGCGCGGAGGGGCATCCCGTGTCGTTAATAAAGTAACCCGTGTAACCGAATCGTTGGATGGTGTTGGTAAGAAGCCCGCGCTGTACCGCGCTTGTCAGCGTCGGGAGTATGTCACCTGGATCACCTATACTATAACTAAGCCAGCACATTTGATATCATAGATAAATCTAAACATCAAGGGTAAAGGTTAAAGGTTAAAGGTAACCGGCAAGAGCGAACAATTTTCTTTCCTCTTGCCCTTTCCCAATTAGTTAGCTGTTAACTTGTCCTTCCTTTAGGACTTAGTCGTTATTTACCATTACTCAATAAATTCCTCGTGTTTGCAGTTAGTCATGGGCTAAAGCCCTATGCCTCACTTACTCCTACTCTTTTTTTGATTTTACTAGGAAATTCCACTAACCACTCACTTCCCTTCACGAAATTCCCCAGATTCATCTATCGGGATCAGCTTAATCAGATCAAGACGAAGCTAAATTCCTAGATTATACTATTAATTATTTTAACCATTAAACCAATAGCTATTCAATCTACTCATGAGAATTGAGCAAATTATAGAAAAAGCCTTGAAAGATGGGTACTTAACTCCCCTGATGGAGAGTGAGGTCGGTCGCCTTTGTGACACAGCTTCGGAACTCTCCATTGAAGAATATATGGCATTAGACAAACTGATGGGGGCGCTTCTATCTGGTGAAGTGGTTACAGTTGCTCGCAAGCAGTTTATCAATGTCATGGAAGAGTTGGTATTAAGCGAAGCAATTGATCAAGTTACCAAGATAGAAGACAAGAGCGATCGCTTTCTGGAGGTAGGAGATATTGCTGCCTATGCCCTCAATAGACTGCCCCCTCTCTATGCTACTACCGAGAAAGGTGCTCAATACCAGCGTAAAAGAGCAAAGCAAGACCTAATGGATTTAATTAACCATCAAGTCAAGGATGCCATAGCCAAATACCTAGAGCGACCTCATTTTGGCGCTGATCGCCAAGCAATCCGCAAACAAACCAGCAAAGATCTGATGGGACAGATTAGTAACATGTTAGAGGGCTGTGCACCAGGCTTTGAGCCAAAGCCTCAGCGCTCAAATGGATTACATGGATTACGTTGAGTCATTGTTAACATGTGATGTTTAAAAAAACATTTTAAAGTATAATTTTTACAACTGAAATGTTTAATTCCTGACAATGACTGGTGTTCCTAGACTGACCTGCTCATACAACTGTTTAATATCCTGGTTGAGCATCCGTAAGCAGCCGTGGGAAACCGCTTTGCCGATTAGCTCTTCTTCATCAGTGCCATGAAGCCCGATTTGATGGTGCCCGTCAGACCAAAAACCAATCCACCTTTCTCCTAAAGGATTATCAGGTCCAGGAGGTATGAGTTCACCAGTAATCGGTTCTTTCCAAATAGGGTTGGGTTGTTTGCGAATAATTTTGAAACTGCCAGTGGGTGTATCCCAACCTGGTTTACCAATAGCAACTGGGTGGCTCTGGAGCAATTGTTCTCCCCAGTACAAGTAAACCGTAGTATCACTCAAATCCACAACTACCTGGTAAGTAATAGCAGCAATTGCGTCAGTAAAATAAGAGGTGGCTGGTAAAACCTTGGGAATTTTTGATTTCAGTCTCTTTGGCGTTACCTGAGGTTCTACCAGATCTGAGGCTGTCTTTTCGGATGACAACGGTTCCAGTTCTGGGTATACTGAAGAGGTTTTTGTCAACGTCTTATCTGTACTGAGTCCTGCTATGGTCAACCGAGAGGTTGCTGGCAAGACCTGGCTAATTTCAGGTGTAAGTTGCTTCAGCTTAAGCTGTGGTAGTTTAGCTGAGATTAACAATCCTGCTGACCCAAAGCAAAAGATCATTAAGCTGGTGTTAATTGAGTGGATTATGGCCATAATTAATTTAATTAATAGTTAATTAATAGGTAATGACTAGTTAATTTAATAGTTAATTAGCTGTTTACTGGCTCAGTCCACTACGAGCGTGAAAATGTAAGATAGACTAGTGCTCGATGAACGGGAACCAATCGCAGAAGTTGGGAGTCAATGAGAGGAAGAAAGTTTTAAAAGCTATTCCAATCATGAGCCAACCAATTTCTCTATCCTGGTCAACAGAGGTAAAGCTTCCTCAAGTGCCGGTGCAACCTGAGAAACTCTCTAACTATGATTTGGTTTTACGCTGTCAGGAAGGTATGAGTCCTGACCGCACAGCCTTTGCTGAGCTACTACGTCGGTATCAGTCCCACGTGGACAAGATTTTGTATCACTTAGCACCAGACTGGCAAGATCGCTCCGATTTAGCCCAAGAGGTCTGGATTAGGGTTTACCGTAATATTAAACGACTTAATGAACCAGTCAAGTTCAAAGGTTGGTTAAGCCGTATTGCCACCAATCTGTTCTATGATGAGCTCCGCAAACGCAAGCGGGTAGCCCACCCCCTGTCTCTGGATGCACCACGTCATATGGATGATGGCGATATGGATTGGGAAATTGCTTCAGCAGAGCCTGGTCCAGAAGAAGATATGACGACCAGAGAGTTTTATGAGCAACTGCACAAGGCAATATCAGAGTTGCCAGAAGTGTTTCGTACTACCATTATCCTTAGGGAAATCGAAGGTATGGCTTATGAGGAAATTGCCGAAATTACTGGCGCTTCTCTCGGAACCGTTAAGTCTAGAATTGCTAGAGCAAGAGCGAGATTGCAATCTCACCTGCAAGCTTATCTAGATTCCTAAACATCAGTATAGTTACTTAATAATATATCAAATCTTGACAAGGCTTGCTTAATCAGATCTTTATCTAAAGCGCATAATTTGAGAAGACAAGCTTGATCAAATCTTTATCTAAAGCGCCGGATTTCCTTTATTGCTTATTCCCTTAAAATGAAAAATATGGGAGATCTAGTGTGGGGAGTTTACGATGACTCGTTGGTGATGATAAAATGACCTCTAAATTTAACCCTAACCCTGATAACACTTATGGGCAGGAATCTGCCAAAGATATGGATTCCCTCAAGCGCGATCGCGAAGCGTGGCCTACGGCCAATCGCTTTAAATTAATCAGTGCCTACGTTGATGGGGAAGTAACATCAGCAGAGCGCTCTGATGTGCAGCAGCTATTGGCAACTGACCCAGATGCCAAACGATTATACAATCGACTGCTGATGCTACGTCAGGCATTCCGAACCATGCCCGTCCCACCAACAGAGCAACCAGCTCAAGAACTGGTACAGCAAGTTTTCTCAAAAATTGACCGCCGCCGGAATCGCCGAAAATTCGTTTGGGGTGGTGCTGCCCTTGCTGCCATGTTTGTCGGCGCGGTTTCGATGATTGGGTCTAATGGGCCCTCACCAGTGCCACAGATGGCCACTAACCCAACTCCATTGCCAAAAGCAGAACCCCTCAGGATTGCTCTGAATCGACCGCTGCTGGAGATACCTAAAGCTCCAGTGTCATCTCCTAGACCGGCTGGGATTATACCAGAACTTAAGGGAAATGTCAATAATCCTAATTTGAATTAAATTAACTTAAATGGGATAAATAAATGGGATAAATGGTTCTTGCCTCGGCTTGGAACTAATCGCTATTTCAGTTTTTACTATTTCAGTGTTTAGCTTGTAGTTTGCTGATCAACTCATAAAACGGCTCCCAATTATCTTCCTGAGTAATTGGCTCCCAAACTGCCTCAATCACAGGTCTAAGTAAAGCAGTTTGCGGATTCTTATCTCGCAAAAGTGCTGACATATCCTTGAGCTGATCAACTGATAAATTTTGTAAAAGGTGGTGGTAGAAATTGCGCCAATCTGCTAGGGAGGAATACTTAGCATCTGACTCCCAAAAGGATTCTCGGCTCATTATCTTACTAACATCATCTCGCCAACTCTTATCAAACTGTTGGGCTAATTCAGCAAAGAAAGCGTGATAACCCACCTGAGTATCTTGCAGGAACTGAATCGTTAACCTCAATAACTCTGACTCTTCCGATTCTGGCAACTGTTCAAATCCCAGTTTATTCAGCATCAAGTGCCGATAATTGCGGTAATAATGTTTCCCAAACTCGGCTAAACCTGCTTCCATCTCCGATGTTGGGATTACCATCCCTAACGGTTGCTGAAGCATTTCTAAATTTAACTGACAAATTCCAGGCTGATTGCCGTAACTATAGCGCCTGTAATAGTCAAAGTAAGCAGCGGTAAACTTAGGGTCATAGGTGGGGATAAAGGCATAAGGTCCATAATCAAAACTTTCTCCAGTAATCGACATATTGTCGGTATTTAAGACACCGTGACAAAAACCCGCTGCCATCCACTGGGCTGCCAATCGAGCCACTCGTTCCACCAACTCGGCGTAAAACTGAGCATACTGCTCTTGTTTCTTATCCTCCCTGAGGGGGATGATGGCTGGGTAGTACTGCTCAATCACATGGTCTAATAGCTTTTTGATTAAATCCGGACGCTTAAAGTAATGCAGTCGCTCAAAGGTACCAAACCGGATATGGGAACGGCTAAAACGTACTATCACTGATGAGCGAGTTGGAGAGGGTTCATCACCCCGCCACAGTTGCTCACCAGTTTCAATCAGGCTCAGACAACGGGAGGTCAAAACGCCAAGATTGTGCAACGCTTCAGCTGCAAGTACTTCCCGCACCCCTCCTTTGAGGGTCAGTCTACCATCGGCAGTTCGGGAGTAGGGTGTGGTGCCAGAGCCTTTGGTACCGAAGTCGTAAAGTTCCCCATCGATACCTCTTACTTGACCATAGAGAAAACCTCTGCCATCCCCTAGTCTAGGGTTATATTCACCAAATTGATAGCCGTGGTAGCGCAGGGCTAAAAAGGGTCGAACTCCCTGAAATTTACCGAAAGCTTGGATAAAGTCTTGGTCGTTAGTGTCTTGGGGATTTAACCCAATACGGGGTAGCAATTGGTCGTTACGAAACCGCAGGATATGCCTGGGAAATTCTGCTGCTGCTACTTCGTCAAAATAGTCATATCCCAGGGATTCTAAAGCTGGCTCGTAGTTGAGAGAGAGGAACATATCGATCAGGGCTTCTTAGCTCTTAGGGAATAGGTTGGCAAAGGAATAGTTTTTTTATTCACCACAAAGACCCAAAGAATGATAAACCATCTAAGATTGTTAACGAAGGAAGAAAGCAGATTTGATCTAAGATATGCCTAATTCTATAATGTTCCAGGAAGATGGGTATGTAGTTCTCGAAACGAATCAACCAGAGGTGATTCTGACTCCAATGGAGTTAAAGTCAAAGTTAATGGCAATCTTGGCAAATCGTCAGGATGATTTGCCCAGGGATTTGCAGCATTTGACCTCTTTGGAGGAGCAAGGACAGTATTTGATGGAGACCAGCTGTGAATTAGATGTAGGACCTGGAGAGTATTTACAGTGGTATGTAGTCCGCCTGTAGAAACTATACCGGCAACAGAACAGGAGCGCTGAGCGCCGATGTCTAGGCAAGAACTCGGCGCTCAGCGTGACGGGTTGGTATATGACCGACTGTTTGAAATCAGAATCCCCGTCTAGGTAACAGCGGGGAGCTTTAAAGGTAAGGTCTTTACACGCTGGTGCTTTCTTCGGGCATTGCCACTAGTGCTACATCCACCTGGTCTTCTTCAAGTTGGGTTAAATCTACTTTAATACCAGGTCCAAAGAATTTTTCCAGTTTTTCCTGCTTTTTGAGCCAAGTCTCAAAAGGAATTAGTGGGGAGTCAAATTCGAGAATTAAGGCATAAGCACCATCCACCGAAGTTTCTCGTAAACCCATCAACACAGGTCTTTCTTCATCAGTAGGAGATAAACCCAGGCTTTCCAAGGAACTATCTAGATGGGCTTCTTGACCATAACGATATCGCGTTACGTCTTTGCGAATTTGATTTTGGATTGGGGTGGCGGTTTCCTCTCGCAGCGTCAGGACTTCAGGAATTGTTGGTTGGCTTAATTCTACAGGCTTTAACTCCGCAGCTTTGAGGGCAAGACCTCCTAGTAGAATTGGAATTCCGTAAAAGAATCCCACTAGATTCACTGTAGCATTATCGGTGGCGTAGGCAACAAAGCCGATTACGGTCAGTAATCCACCAATGACTAGACCTAAAGTTCCTAGGGAAGTTCGGGGTAACATTATTTAGCTATGTAACAGAAATAACTCCAGTTTTATTATCCTAGAGCGCTGGTCAAGTCATAGAAGTTGACAAAATGACCGATATATGGGTTAAAGTAAAATTCCTCCACTCCTATCCCCCCTATTTCCCCTATACCCCATTTACAGATCATCAAATTGACCCAATACTTCATTCTGACTTAACCGATATTCCAGACTCTGGCTAAGTCAGAATGAAGTAATAAATGCACCCAGTCTTTCTCTGACATACTTTATTCCCCTTTTTATGGGAAAATTTGATCGTTATTATAAAATTGTTGTAGACAAGAGACAGCCAAAAATGGAATTGGAAAAAATTAAGGAGCGAATTACCTTAATCACCAGTAAACGGGAATCCTTGCTACGGCTTCTGGAGCAACCAGATTTGGGAACCCTCCGAATTGATGTTAATCAAGCCCTAGAAGAACTCGATGACCTAATCGATGAATTTAAGCGTACTTTCCCCGAATAGAAAGGCTAACTGATTCCTAAAAAAATTGGCGTTGCTGATTAATGGAATAACTCAAGGTAATAGATAATTAGGAAATCAGCTGACTATAACTGCACAATTCCTTAGTTTAGCAGCGCCTTATTCTAGTTTTCCTTTCTCAGCTAATTTTAGCTAGTGGTTGTAGACAGTTAACTTTATCCCTCCCCATTTCCCTAACTAAATTAATTAGATCTGAAGTGGCAACATCTTTCCTACAAAAGATATCAACGGGAGCAGTTTGGCTCATCACTTCAATTTGGGGGTCTTCTACTGAAGAGTAGGCAATGATTTTAGTGTCTGGCTCTAGGCTTTTGATCCGGGTGGCTGCACTTAGACCATCCATCATAGGCATTTGTAGATCAAGTACAATCACATCCGGGTGATGGCACTCTACCATATCAATGGCTTCTTTCCCGTTACTAGCAAGAGCAACTATCTCAATATTCTCCTGAGCCGAAAATGCTAAATGAAGGCTATATCGAGTTAATTCATGGTCGTCAACTACTAGAACTCGCAAGGCAGGATGCTCACAGGACAACATAGGAAGACGCTGATCATTGTTTGACTTTTTCAGTCTAATAAGTTAGATTGTAAAATTTTATCTACCTTTCGAGATAATCAACTCATCATTTCATGAATTTATTACATTGACGACAATACCAATTTACATTGATACGTAGAACCTGATGTGACATACTCCCAACCTTGCCACCCTGACAGGGGTAGGTTTTTTACATTTGGGTCAAGAGTCGGGAGTCGGGAGTCGGGAGTCGGGAGTCGGGAGTCGGGAGTCGGAAGTCGGGAGTCGGAAGTCGGGAGTCGGGAGCGGTGCGACCCGTGGCGAATTTAATTCGACGACTGTAAGCGCACTCCCTGGGAATCGGGAGTCGGGAGTCGTCAGAAGCGGGAGATGGGGAGATGGGGAGATTGTTATTAATCCTGTGTCCGAACAGTTAAAACTTGGGGGGGTGTCGAGTCTGGGGGATAGAGAAAATCGACTTGCACCAGCCGCTGGTCAAGGGGTGGCATCTGCAACCTAACTAGGGTATCCCCCTGCTCACCACGCCGTTGTACCAAATGCACATAGCGCGTCCGAGGTAAACCTTGATCATCCTTATAGCTCAATTGCACTGTCCCCCGGAAAAATATTTGCTTAGCTGGAGCCTTTAAAAACCTTAATCCTCCCTGGATTTGATCTTGTTTAATCGGTGTCTCAATAGCCAGGGTGACCGTTTGAGTATCCCCGGTGGGATTAATCAGTGGCAAGGTCAGGCTGTATTGCACCCCATAATTACCATGGGCAAAATAGGCGGTATCTGGATAACGGACTAACATCGGCGCACTCTGAATTTGACCAGTACCTAACCTGCCATGATGGAGGGTACTCAGTCCGTAGGAAAAGGCTTTTCCCGGTTGCGGAATAGTTAGAGATTGAGCAGTAGGATTATCCACTAACTGAGCTTGCCATCTAGAGCCTCGGGCTACTCCTGCCACTCGACCGTAGATAATTGAACCAGTAGTAGCAATTGGATCACTCGGGGCGCGATCGCGTGGTCCGGCTAACTCCCCTTGCTCTAATAAATCCTGCCATTGAGCTATAGTAGGAGAGCGTTCATTGCCATCACTATCTAAAGGTGCATACTGGGCAAGACTAGCGGCGTATACCTTTCCATCACTGTATAACCGCATCAAAGTTGAGCGACCATTAATAGGTGGTGTCAAGGTTCGCACTGGAATTGGGAGATTCAGCAACATGCGACTTTGCTGAGCCTGAATCACCAATTGGGCAGGAAATCCGTCTTGCCTACCTCCACGCAGGATATCACTCATCACTCGGCTACCAGGCCCAGCATAAACTCTACCGGCAGAATTATCTACTTGGGAGGGCAATTCGATAAATGGTGCATCAGGCTGACTCAGGTAACTAGCTGCCTCAATAATATCTACTGTTACTGGTTCTTTGCCTGGATTGTGGAGGATAATCCCCAGATAGAGGGTGCGCAAATCGTCTCGGGTGGCTGCTTTAGCAACATGGTGGGCAAAGATATCAAAGCGCCCCTGAAATGGAAAGTTTAAGTGAGCCCCTGGGTTGGCTTTGTCAGAAGGGGGAAATGTGGACAGTAAAATTCCTTCAGTCTGTACTAGTTCGGGACTGTTGCTGTTGAATACGGGTACATTATCTAGTTGTCCTGGTAGAGGGCGTATTTCTTGGAGTTGCACGATTTCTACTTGAGGTGTTGGTGCTGGGGTGGCTTGAGCCAGGGTGAAATTTAGTAAAAATGGCAGCATGGATTTAGGGGTTTTAGTTAAACCAAAAGTGGTTAAACCATAAAGACGCGAACAGGCAAAGATTTGGATCAGGGTGCCATCTGCTAAGTTCAGAAACTCTGTTAGTTACAGGTTTTTAGTCACAGGTGTTGGCTAACTGGGAATTCTGAGTTTTAGTGATGTCAGCTGGAATTTTCCAGTATGGCATGGGAATATATTGAATCTATAACTATGACTTTTCTTTACCACCAAGTTTCCCTTGCCCAACTTTCCACCAAGGCACGTTCTGATCGCACACGCTGGCAGTCAGGAACTGAATTAGCTATGGTTACCTATGGGGAAGTGTCTCTTGGTTTTATTGTCCCTCTGGAAATTCTAACTGCTTTGCCCACTGAGGCGGTTGCTGGAATGCCCCTAAAAGAACTACAGCGTTGGCTGTTTAGAAATCGGCAAGGATGGCTGGAAGGGATTATGGATGCTTTGACTCTCACTTACAAGAAACAGGAGGTACTGGGGTTGCTCCACCCTCGCTACTCAAATCAGTTATCAGAGCTAGTCAAAAGTAGACAATCGGCTTAAACCAGTGAGTATTTCAAGAAAATCCCACGTGAGCATCAAAACGCGAACGGAACAACGAACCGCTTCGCGTTCGCTCTTAGCGGAAGCTGAGGCCTTTGGCCACGCTACGCGAACGCTTCATCGCGTAGCAGCGACAGCCGCGATAATCGCATTTTTAGGTATTGCCTATTTGTGGTATTATATCACAATTTATGACCAATTTATGACCAATTTATGACTTCCCTCTTCCAGTTTATTCCCCCTGTTAATCCTTTTGAACTAGTTATTTGAACTAGTTATTTGAACTAGTTATTTGAACTAGTTATCATACTCAGCCAAATACCCATGTTTAAGGAGGTAAAAAGGACTCCATAGACTACTAATAAACAACTCCATTTGGCAAGCTGCAATTAAATCAGACTGGATAGAACCACCATGCTTGAGCCAGTGAAAGGTAATTTTGCGCAAATCGTTGGTCATATAAGCCACAGTTGCCAATGGTCTTAGCCAAGGTTTTACACTCAACATCCGGGTCACATGACGACTTAAACCAATCCCACGGAAAAATGGAATTAAATACTCACGTCTCAGACGCCAGCTAGGGATTTTGTGCTCAATTTCCATAGCAGGATTGTACCAGATTTCCCAGCCCTTAGCTTGGATACGAGACAACATCTCTAAATCTTCCCCAGTTAACATACTGCTCTTAGTGCGCCCAGTCAAAATAGGCCGAGAGGGCATACTCTCTAACCAAGCTTGTTTTCGCACAACCAACCCAGCTGAAGGTGGTAGTAATTTTTTGTGCGGTTCATAAAGTAATGGCTCACAGCCACGTTCAGTGATTGCTAAAAATGGCGCAAGTTTATCAAAATTTGGCGGAGGAGTGACTTCAAAAACACCATGGATTTGACTACCATAAGCACCAGAAGTAGGGTGAGATTTGCCAAAGGCGTAAGCAGCAGCTATCCAAGACATTGATGGAATCGTGTCATCGTCTAGGAAACCCACTAGTTCACCTCTGGCTTCCTGAATGGCACGGCATCTGGCATAAGCTGCCCCTTGTTTCGCTTCAAAACAATACCTCAACGGATATTGCCTTGGCCAATTGGCTTGATAAGCGTGAACAAGCTTAGCGGTGCCGTCAGTGCTGTTGTTGTCAATAACAATAACTTCCCAGCTGAGTTGGTCTTGCTGGCAACAGTCTCGCAGTCGGTCTAAGACTTCTGGTAGACGGTTCTGACCGTTGTATGTGGGGATGGCAACAGTTAACTTAATAACCATAGTTTTTTTCTGAATGTAGAAAAATAACCCTAACTAATTATTGAGAATATTCCCAAGTGTTAAGCAACATTATCTCTCTCTGAGGATATAAATTGTTATTGGTTTAGGCAATTTAACCGATACTTTAAGCGGAAAGCTTACACGCTACGCGCGCCCTTGGGTTTGCTTTCCGCAAACAGCTATCAGCCCCTCAGCCCCTGCAGCGAAGGAGCTTACCTTCAACAGCTAACCCAAAAGTTCAGTTTATGCCCGTGGGAAGTATCTATTGATAAATGCTATAGCAAAGGGAACAGCGGATCACCGGAACAGCGGATCACCGGAGTAGGGAGTAGGGAGTAGGGAGTAGCTGACAAGGGTAGGTTTTTTACTTTGGAGATAGGTAATAGGTAATAGGTAATAGGGAATGGGGAATGGGGAATGGGGAATGGGGAATGGGGAATGGGGAATGGGGAATGGGGAATGGGTAATCGGAACCCACCCCTAACCCCGACCAGGAGGGGAAGAGCGGGAGATGGGTCGGTAATCGGTGGAAATTCTGGG
>NZ_JAAHIE010000185.1:0-12662 GCF_010671945.1 Moorena sp. SIO4E2 | reverse complement strand
TCAAGCACCAGCAAAAGATTCTCAAGTACAAGTAAATAGAGGCACTGATAGAAATCTATTGAATTATGACGACTATGCTACTGTCCTAAAAAACCATGTCAACAATAAAGCGCTAGTTAATTACCAAGAATTGCAGAAAAATCCAGAGCAGCTGGAGACGTTTAATGCCTCCTTAGGTGCTGTTGATCCTAGCACCTATCAGTCTTGGGATGAAGCAGAAAAGATTGCTTTCTTGATAAATGCTTACAACTCCTTTACTCTAGAATCAATTATTGATCAAAACCCGCTCAAAAAGAGTATTCGGGATATTAAAGGAGTCTGGAAAGGACGCCAATTCAACATTGCTGGAGACTCTAAAACCTTAGATAATATCGAACACAAGACACTGCGAACGCAATTCAACGAGCCCCGAATTCATATGGCTTTAGTTTGCGCCGCTATCAGTTGTCCTCCCTTAATAAATGAACCATATACTGGGGAAAAACTCGATCAGCAACTGGATGACCAGACACAGAAATTTCTAGTTAGTCCCCATGGCTTTCGTATTGACCGTCAAGAAGGTAGCGTATATCTTTCTTCCATCTTTAAGTGGTTTGGGGAAGATTGGAAAGAAACCTATGGTGTCGATGACAAATTTACTGGTAACGCCAATCAACGGGCGGTGTTAAACTTTATCAGTGACTACCTTAGTCCAGAAGATCAGAAGTATCTTGAGCAGGGGAATTACAAGATCAAATATCTGAACTATGATTGGTCTTTGAATAAGCAATAACTAATTAACCATAAATAACCACTAACACTAACCAATTAACCATAACTAGGTTGATTAATTGATTATTATAGGGATCCGTGTAGGAATTGTGATAATTTTTGTTCCCTGTTCCCTGTTCCCTGTTCCCTGTTCCCTTTGCTATCAGGATTTGTTATGGTTTCTTATTGTTCAAGGCGTCTTTGGCAACAAGCCTAATCAAGTGGTATATTCCGCATTAATCCGGACATAGTCATAACTCAAATCACAACCCCAAGCCTGACCAACACCATGACCATTCCCCACATTAACCTGAATTAAAACCGTATCTTCTTTAAGATAAGCACCAGCAGCAGCCTGTTTGAGATAATCACTAGCCTGTTGACGGTCAAACCCTAAGGGTTGACCATTTTCCATCAGCAAGACATCCCCTAACTGAATCCGCAGGTTTTCTTGCTCAAAGGGTACTCCTGCACGGCCAGCGGCTGCGGCAATTCTTCCCCAGTTTGGGTCTCGTCCAAAGATGGCAGACTTGACCAAGGATGACCCAACAATGGTCTTAGCAATTTGACGAGCCCCTTTATCATCCGGTGCGCCAGTGACTTGGACTTCAATCAAACAGGTTGCCCCTTCTCCATCCCGTGCGATCGCTTTTGCCAAATGCTGACATACTGCTGTCAGCATCCCCTCCAACTTCACAGCTGCTGGTCCCATTTCTGTAATTGCTGATGTTCGGGACTGACCATTAGCCAAGGCAATTAGAGTGTCATTGGTGCTGGTATCCCCATCTACGGTAATTTGATTAAAACTGTTATCCGCTGCCCGCTTTAACATCTGTTGCCACAGGGAAGTAGACACTGCAGCATCGCAAGTTACAAATGCTAGCAGAGTCGCCATGTTGGGATGAATCATACCAGATCCCTTAGCCATACCACCAATCCTGACCGGACGGTCATCAATCATGGTTTCCATAGCAATGGATTTAGTGACTAAATCCGTGGTAATAATCGCTTGAGCTGCTGCATCGGAACCAGTTTCGGATGCTTGTGCTACCAATTGGGGAATTCCTGACAATAGAGCATCCATCTTGATACGTTGACCAATCACCCCTGTCGATGCCAACAAAATCGAATTAGGAGAAACATTGAGTGCTTCACCCAAAGCTTTAGCACTAGCTAGAGCATCCTGCCAACCCTGCTCACCCGTTGCTGCATTGGCTTGTCCAGCATTACACAAAATAGCACGAGCACTAGCTTTAGCTTGTAAGCGTTGACGGCAATAATCTACACAAGCAGCCCGGACATGACTGGTGGTGAACACCCCAGCTGCGATCGCATCCACCTCTGATAATATCAACCCTAAGTCTGGCTGACCCGAAGGTTTTAAACCTGCGGTAATGCCTGCTGCCTGATAGCCCCTGGGAGCTGTTATCCCACCACTAATCTCTTGCCAGTCCGACATGATTCCTCCATTTAAACCATAATTCATGCCCAATCCGGGATTATACCAAGTCTTCTGGACTTACGCACCAAGGGTATTGATCTGTAGCTTGATGTGTAGCCGTAATTTCCAGAATTGCTATAAAATCTCAAAACTTTACAAAAAAACAAAAAAAGGGGTTACACCCCTCATACAAAATAGTGTATATTTTGATATGTAGATGCACCCTGATGATCGGGAGGGTCACGACAGTGACTCTCCTTTTCTTTGTTATTTGTTATTTGTGATTGGTCATTAGTGATTGGTGATCAGCAACAGCTGGCAAGCCCGTTACCTCAATCACCCTTGAGCTTCTTGCCCAAAATTTGGTTAGTCAGCTTAGGATCAGCTCGTCCGCTAGTTTTCTTCATCACCTGTCCCACAAAGAAACCTTGCAGCTTGGTCTTACCATTGCGATACTGTTCGAGTTTCTTAGGATTGGCAGCCAGTACCTCATCAATAATGGTTGAGAGTTGATCCGGGTCAGAGATCTTAATCAAACCCTTACGTTCCACCAGTTCCCTAGCAGAACCACCTTGAGACAGTAATTCTGGCAAAATCTCCTTGGCAATCTTACCACTAATGGTGTCATCATCAATCAAGTTAATCAGTTCTGCCAGAGTATTGGGTTTCAGAGCAATCTCTGTAATAGCCAGTTTCTCAGTCTTAAGATAAGCAGCAATATCTCCCATTACCCAATTTGCGGCTTGTTTGGGATTAGCATTAGCAGCAACACTTGTTTCAAAATACTCTGCCACTTGACGATCATCCGTCAACACCCGGGCATCATAGGCAGAAAGTCCCAGTTCACTTTCATAACGATGCCGCTTCTGGGCAGGAAGTTCTGCTAGCTCACTGCGCCATTGCTCTAATTGTTCCGTTGACACTTCAATCGGTGGTAAGTCAGGTTCAGGAAAATAGCGGTAATCGCTAGATCCTTCCTTAGTCCGCATACTAATGGTGCGTTGACTACCCTCTTCCCAAAGGCGAGTTTCTTGAATAATCGATTTTCCAGCTTCCACAGCTGCGATTTGCCGGTCAATTTCGTACTCAATCGCCTTCTGGATAGCATTGAAGGAGTTCATATTTTTGATTTCAACTTTGGTGCCAAACTCCTTTTGACCCACAGGACGTACAGAGATATTGACATCACAACGCAGGGACCCTTCTTGCATGTTGCCATCACTGACACCGATGTAGCGTACAATCCGACGCAGCTCTTGAGCGTATTCTGCTGCCTCTTGACCAGAGCGCAGATCCGGTTCTGATACTATTTCAATCAGGGGTACCCCAGCACGGTTGAAATCTACTAGGGAGTAGGTAGAACCAGCCAGTCGGTCACTACCAGCATGAACCAGTTTCCCTGCATCTTCCTCCATGTGTAGGCGAGTGATGCCAATCGTTTTACGGATAGGATTACCGTCATCATCGGACACTTCAATTTCCAGTGAGCCATGCTCAGCAATGGGCAAGTCGTATTGGGAAATCTGGTAGTTTTTGGGTAGGTCAGGATAAAAATACTGTTTCCGGTCAAATTTGCTGTAGGGGGCAATCTGGCAATTGAGTGCTAAACCCGCTTTGACAGCATACTCTAGTACCTTTTGATTCAGAACCGGTAACACTCCTGGCATCCCCATACAAATTGGGTCAATATTGGTATTAGGGGTAGCACCAAATTTTGTGGAAGAGTTAGAAAAAATTTTGGTTTCGGTACTAAGCTGACAATGGGTTTCTAAACCAATGATTGCTTCGTATTGAGTTTTAGCTGGTGCAGCAGTAGTCATTGGATGTTATGATTAAAGGTTAACTTTATTGATGGAGCTTAGGGCATTTTTTGTCCAGTCTTCCCATTAATGTACACTATTTCATTAGCTACAGCGTCAATCATTGCAATTACTGGCAGGATTCAAGTTAACAATTTTTAGGTAACTTTTTATGTTTCCAGCTTGGTAATTGTTCGACCTTTTTACATACCATTATTATAGCAAATGTGTCTTACGCTATAATGTCGTAAGTGTAATGTTAAAGGGCTTTTTTTAACTAAATACTTACGTTTAATGGCTAGGCTAGCTGATGAAAATTAGAGACTGTTTATAAAGTAAATCTTAAGACAGCGATTACTTGGTGAATATTGGTGGGTTACGGCGGACAGCTCTGTTAATAGGTGAGCTTTTCTCTTGGTGCGCGTTCACCCTTGTCGGGAAACCCGACCGGGGTCGCACCGCAATCAGCTCATCATCTTTCCCTGTCGTGATCAGGAGTGTAGCGATATCACAGAATCATCTTAATGTCCAGATCACCCGGCTGTTTTTTAGTCAGCGATTTTAGATTAATGTGACTAAAGATTCGACAGAAAACAAAGGTCTTTCATAAGCTAGGCGATGGACGCGCGTCCCGCTTTCAGCGAACGCATATCAGCCTGTGATCGCCTTTCATCAAGCAATCATCCAGTGATCTTATTAGGTCAAATCAGGGGTAAGCATGACTAATCGACAAATCCCACTAACAGAAGACTACACTCGCCCTTGGGCTCTTATGCGTCTACTGCCTAAATGCCAAAGGTACACAGTTGCTAGGTTCTTTAATCGTCAGGATGCTGATAACCATCTCCGATTTTTGGATCGGTATATGCCAGAAGCAAAGTTTGAAGTAGTTTTCGATCTGCCTATCAATGAGGATACTAATCAGGTGCTGTAACACGTTAACAATAAATAACATCGGGCAATAACATAGGGTGTAGGTAAACCTATGGTTTTCAAGGGCCGCCCCATAGCTGATTAGGGTTTAACCTACTAAAAACTCATTCTGAGCTGTTGCTCCTAATACCTTGCCCTAACCCTTAACATTAAATTCGACAGGGTATTAGGTACCTATTGATGAGATTGCAAAAATCCTGAAATTCTCTCCACTGCTCTTTCCAAAACTTCTGGTTCCTGTACTAAGGCAAAACGCACATAGCCTTCACCAGCCTTGCCAAAACCAGCTCCTGGAGCAACAGCAACCCCAGTGGCTTCTACCAAGCTAGTACAAAATTTCACTGAGTTCCCTGCCCAAGGTTCTGGCAATTTTGCCCAGACATACATAGTGGCTAGTGGCACTGGCACTGACCAACCAATCCGGTTTAAAGCATCGACAAAGGTATCCCGTCGCTGTTGATAGGTGGTGACTACAGGTTTAACAATGTCTTGAGAACCATTCAACGCTGCGATCGCACCATTGAGAATCCCCCTGTATTGGTTAAAGTCAATGGCCGCTTTCACCTGCCGCAAAGCTCGAATCACTTGAGCATTACCGATAGCATAGCCAATCCGGAAGCCTCCCATATTGTAAGACTTGGAAAAGCTAAAAAACTCAATCGATACAGTTTTATCTGGGTCTGCTTGCAAAACTGAGGGAGCAACAGAGGTGGGATTAAGGCTTTCTGGGATTTTCCCGATCTGCTCCCCATTCCCTGTGGTATCTTCAAAAACGATATCAACGTAGGGAAAATCGTGAACTAATACCAGATTATGGCACTGACAAAACGCTACTGCTTCCTTAAAAAAAGACAAGGGTGCGATCGCAGTAGTGGGATTATGGGGATAACTCAACACCATCATCCGTGCTTGAGCTAGCACTGCCTGGGGGATATCCTCAAATACAGGCAAAAAATTGTTCTCTGCCAATAGGGGCATGGGATAAATCTGACCACTGGCTAGGTGGACACCACCGGCATGGGAAGGATAGCCTGGGTCTTGTAGCAGAGCAAAATCCCCCGGATTAAGCACAGCTAAAGGTAAATGAGCTGTGCCTTCCTGAGAACCAATCAGTTGTAGCACCTCAGTTTCTGGGTCAACCGGAATACCGAATTTTTCAGTATACCAGCTAGCTGCTGCCTGACGAAAAGCTTTAGTACCATGAAACAGCAAGTAACCGTGAGTGCTGGGATCATACAACGAGGCTTCAATCGCAGCACACACATGCTTGGGAGCTGGTAAATCGGAAGACCCTAATGATAGGTCAATGATTTCTTTCCTAGCAGCTGCCAACGCTTTTGCCTGATCCATATCGGCAAATACATTTGCTTGCAGAGGTTGTAAACGTTGGGCAAACTGCATTTTAATCTTAGTCTTTTTCTTTTGTCTATTCTTTTCGAGCCTTTCCCATCGGTTGCGCTGGCATTGCTCCCATTGCCCCTTACTGCCCTAATTTAAAGGTTCTCATTGAGCATAGTCTGCAATTGACGTTTGGTAATTGCTCCCTCATGGGATTTGGCTAGCTCACCCTTTTTAAACAGTCTTAGAGCAGGGACACCCTCTACCTTGCACTTGGCAACGGCATCTTTATTTTGGTCTACTTCCATCTTAATGACTTTTAAGCGATCGCTATAATTTTCCGCAACCCAGTTTATTGATGAGGATACTAAGCGGCATGGTCCACACCAAGTTGCCCAAAAGTATACCAGTACTGGCTTCTCGGCTTTTAAAACTTCGGCTTCAAACTCTTGATCTTCGATTGTAATCACATTACTCACAACGGTATCCCCTCAAAATACTAGATTAGACTGCATTGACACAATCTATATATTAATTGCTTGAACTTTCCCCCAGCTCAAAAATGGGGGATTATAAACAATTGTTACGAGATGGGCGTAGAGCCGCATCTGGACAGGTTGAGTATAGGATATTTTACTATGACTGAAAACATCATACCGTTTGCATAATATTAAAACTTCCTTGAAAAAGAAGTTTTAATCAAGCCGTCGGAGTTGTCAGCCTTTATGCTTTATCGGCTTTTATAAAATCGAAATTTATACAATTGCACAAAAATTTGCACAAAAAAACGGGTTAACCCGCTATACAATTGGTCAACCCGTGAGCTTGGGAACGCCTAAATGGACTACTTTTGTAGCACCAACTTAACGTTGGCATTGTTTAGGCCACGCTGCTTGACTTCTGCCAAGGTCTTGTTAACGGCATACTTCTGGTTGATGGAGTTGATCAACTCGGTTTGGTTGTGCTTCTTCGCCACACCCCAAAGGTCACCAATCAGGTCAAAGGTGCCATCACTGTTGCGAGACCAACCTAGATCATATTCGCCTTCGAGAACGGCAACCAAGTCAGCGCGAACTCGTTGACCATTGTAGCCGCGAACATCAGCTTCTGTCTTAACATTGATTCCCAGGTCACACAGGGAAGTCTTCAGGATTTCGGCATCGGTGATTTTAGTGCGCAGAGTGCTAAAGTGAGACATGTGGATTTCCTCCAGAAAAGGTATCAGAGAAAGGACAACGTAGCGTTTTACTTTTATGGCTAGCCGCCCTCAACAATTACAAGCGGCTACTTATCAAACTGCTAGCAATTTTTTGCTAGCCTTTACTCCTGTTGGGAGCAGGAGAAAGCCTGTTAGAACTCCATACGCTGATATTCAGCTACGGAGGATGCAGCAGGTCGCGCGCGTTGCCTAGCCCAGTCCCTCAGGGCTGCAACCTGCTCTGTCATCGTGCGCGATAGAGGCTGAGTTGATTTAATCGCGGCAATAATATCCAGTTGAGTAAACTCCCGGTCTTGAGCAAATGCCTCGTACATCGCTGCCACCAGGGCTTGTTCAATCTCAGCCCCAGAAAAACCTTCAGAAACCTTAGCTAACTGTTCAATGTCAAAGCGGTCAATATCTCCACGCCGCTTTTTCAGGTGAATTTCAAAGATTTGCTGGCGTTCTTGGGTGTTGGGTAAATCAACAAAAAATATCTCATCAAAACGACCTTTGCGCAGGAATTCTCCTGGTAGGCGCTCCACTCGGTTGGCTGTCGCCATCACAAAAACTGGTGAGGTTTTTTCTTGCATCCAGGTCAGGAAAGAACCAAAGATTCGACTTGAAGTACCCCCATCAGAGTCAGAAGAACCACTGCTACCAGCAAACGACTTATCAAGCTCATCTATGAAGAGAATAGCTGGAGAGATTGATTCTGCCGTCTTCAAAGCATTGCGCAGGTTGGCTTCCGAGCGCCCTACCATCGAGCCATCGTATACCCGCCCCATATCCAGGCGCAATAGTGGCAGACCCCATAAACGAGACGTAGTTTTGGCAATCAGAGATTTACCACAGCCAGGAACCCCTAGAATCAACATTCCCTTCGGTTGAGGCAAACCATATTCTCTCGCCCTCTCTGTAAAGGCATTAGAGCGCTGCTTTAGCCAACGCTTCAGTTCCTCTAACCCTCCTATAGAATCGAGGGTTTCATCTTCTTCGATATACTCTAGGATACCGTTGCGGCGGATGATCTGCTTCTTCTCGGATAGAACAATATCGACTTCAGCTTCGGTGAGACGACCAGCTTTAACGTAGGCTTTGCGATAAACCTTCTCTGCTTCATCCCGGGTCAAGCCTAATGCTGCTTTGAGCAGCTTTTCCCTAGTTTCTGTAGTAGTTCGACGAGTTTTGCTCTGATCCAGTTGGTGGGATAGGACTTGGTTAAGTTCCTTAAGGTTTGGTAGGGGAAAGTCAAGCACGACCACTTCCTTTTCCAACTCAATAGGAATCTGCTGCACCGGGGACATTACGATGATAGACTTTTTAAGAGACTTCTTAGCTTCCTCCCTAAAGCTTGCCATCGCATCCCGCAACCATCGGGTAGTTGCTGGTGCATCGATAAAGGGATGTAAGTCCTTAAAGATGTATATACCAGGTTCTTTTTGTTGAATTACCCACTGAACTGCTGCCTCAGGAGAGACCGTATTGTGCTGAGTGGTGTGGCGCGATTGACCATACTCAACAATCCCGTGAGTGACGGTCCAAACAAAGACTCGTTGCTGTTGAGACTTCCTTTGAGCAATCATTGCTATTGCCCTCTCTGCCCGCTCCTCCTCGGGAGTCACGAGGTAGATTAGAGGATATTGAGCTTGAATGAGAACGTTTATCTCTTCTTGCATAACTCTACCTAATATTAGAGACGGCTTACAACTGCCCAAACATCTTCAACTGAACCACTGAGCTAACTAAGTCTGCTCTGGGAGTAGATTAATTTGTCTACCTTAACTTTGGCTACCTTAACAAGGAACCAATTCCTCTTCTCCGTGAGAATCGGTAATGGAGCATACTTTCGCTGTTACCTTTTCTACTGGGAGTTCTTCCGATATCACACCAGGTTGGTTTTTCAGAGCAACTAATTGTCCCTCTGAGAGAACCAAGTCACTAGAACACTCAGGACAGGAGTATACTTGATGGGTTTGTCCATATTGGTCTACCTCTTCAACCACATCTTGGTGTTCTATGTAGAATATAATCGCCCTCTCAACCATAGCTGACATTGATTCAGAATCAACAGCCGCTTTTATTTTGAGCCGACGGTGCAATCCTGGTGGAAGATAAAGAGTAACTTTTTGCTTGTCTTGCATATATTTTTTATATCGTTGTACCCGGGTATGTATTTAACCTTATCGGCTTCCTCTCTAGCTGTCAAGACATTAAGCTGCTATGACGGCATAATTGTTACATTACTTAATATTAGGGGGCGGAAGGAAGATGGTTATCTTATTGATATGGAATAGGATTTAGTTGGCAAGGGATGGAGCGCCCTCAAAGGTAGCGATGGTGAGGCCAACGACAATCTCCACGGGTCTTATAGCGCTACGCTTAGCGTGAGAAGGAACGAAGTCAGAAGTCAAAAGTAAGCGATTACTTACGTTTCGGAGTTTAGGAATGTCAAACATCTGAATGGGTAGTGCTATACAAAGTAAGGACTAACACCTAAGGCATTACCTTCAGTCCTCCACGACATATCAGTTGTCCAGTTGTGAGGGTAAGTTCAAGAAGCTCCACCTCTGGTCCTAAATTTATTAGAAACCCATCTAAGCTAATCGGGGGGGCATCAGGGTCTATCTGAACTTGCAAGGGGTTCAGTTCCAGTTGGTTGGGGGTCGCCAGTTGGATACCAGCACGAATTACTATCAGCTTGGTACCAACATCAGGATTAGTTGAAATGCCTCTTAAGGTCAGCTGTCCTATATTGATATTAATCTTTTGCCAGCGTATTTGTGGCTGTTTTGGGTCGTTACCGGGTTTAATGATATCATCTGATTTAAGGAATGTATATAATAACTCCGTCAAAGCGTTAGATAACAAGGGTGCTTCAAGAGATGATTGCAGGTCTGGTTCTAGGAGTAATAGCTGACCCACTACGGGAACTGGTTCTAAAAGACGTAGGGGTTTACCCTTAATTATCTGACCCAGGTTAAGTTTAATATTACTGCCTTCGAGCTGAATTTGGGTTAGATGCAGTCCTTGATAAACTGCTTGGTTGGCAGCAAGGGCAACCTGAGGAATGTAACCAGTCAGGATTTGGCGATCGCGTCCCACAATGCTTAGTTGCAATGTAGCAACTTCCTCTACTTGCGATCGCAGCCACAGCCGTAGCGCTGGGGAAATAACTTTGCTGATAATCTGGCTTGGCTTTTGCTTCGAGCTTTTCGGAGTTTTAACCAAAAGAACACCTTCTTGTACTATTTGTACATAGTATTTTGAAGTCGTTGTCTAATGGAAATCAACTCCTGGGCACACTATAAGCATAAGGCAAACTAAATTCAGCATCACCATAGTCCAGAAGACAAAGCTCAAGCCAAATGTTGGGTCATGGAGGAAAGAGTACAAAAAATTCTTTCACAGTGGGGTATTGCGTCACGGCGTCGAGCCGAGAAGATGATAGCCGCAGGACAAGTGCGCCTAAATGGTACGACTGTACATTTGGGGCAGAAAGCTGATCCAGAAACAGATGTAATCGAAGTGGATGGCAAACCGATAAACCCCTATCAGCGACCTCAATCTATCTACCTTTTACTGAACAAGCCTGCTGGAGTAGTTTCCACTTGCCGAGATTCCCGGAATCGTCCGACAGTAATTGACTTATTACCGGATAAACTAACCAAGGGTCAGGGGATTCATCCTGTAGGAAGGCTGGATGCCGATTCTACAGGTGCATTACTACTGACCAATGATGGTGAGCTAACATTTCGCCTGACCCATCCTAGTCATCACATACCTAAGACGTATCAGGTTTGGGTACGGGGTAATCCCCCAGAATCGGTCCTGCAAACTTGGCGTGAAGGTGTTAATCTGCTGGGTAAAAAAACGTTACCCGCTCAAGTCCGTGTACTTAAGCGTAAGGGTCAATCCACACTTTTGGAGGTGGTCTTAACCGAAGGTAGAAACCGACAGATCCGTCGTGTTGCTCAACTGCTAAGCTATCCAGTGATTCATCTACATCGTACTGCTATTGGCCCGATTAAATTAAATCTACCAGGAGAGCCAATTCTTCCTTGTGGTGACTACCGTGCCTTGAATGATGTAGAGGTGAGTTTTCTTACCAGTAAATCCACCATTGTTCAGTAAAAATGCCAGCAGATGTCGAGGAGTACCGTGTATGAATGAAAACAAAGTCCCGTTGCAGGAACAACAACAGAAGAAGCTGGCAGAAATGGGTTCATACCTGTGCCAGTTACGCACTCAACAGTCTAAAAGCATTGGGGAAATTGCCACTTGCACCCGAATTAATGCACGATTTTTGAGGGCAATAGAGCAAGGCAAGCTAGACCAATTACCAGAAGCTGTGTATGTTCAAGGGTTTATCAAGCACTTTGCGGATGCACTAGGCTTAGATGGAGACGAGTTTGCCAAGGCTTTTCCCACTGGGGTAACTGTACAAAGGTCAACACTTTCGTGGGGTAACAGTTGGATTCCTCAACTGCGACCGTTTCATCTTTATTTGTTCTACATTGGCTTGGTTATTGGTTCGGTGAGTGGCTTATCTGTCCTAATCAACCCTTCTAAGCCACAAATAACTGATAAGGAACCAAACTTGTCTCCAGCTCAATCATTACCGACACCCGGTAATTTAGATCAAACTAACTCGCAAGCGCAGTTAGCCTTAACCAAGATACCGTCCAGTCCACATAAGCCAGTTCAGGTGGATATCACTCTCAAAGGTAGATCTTGGCTTCTGATCGTGGCAGATGGCAAGAAAAAATATGAAGGCATCCTAGAAGAAGGAACCCAGAAGACTTGGGTTGCTAACGAAAAACTATTTGTTAAAGCTGGGGATGCTGGCAATGTAATCGTTGAGTTCAATAACCAACAGGCAAAGCAGATGGGGGCTCCTGGTGCAGTACAAGCATTAACCTTTGCCGCTAAACCTAGACCCTCTCTCCAGTAGTCAAGCTTTCTAGGGGAAAAGCATTAAATTCATCAATCTTAAACATTAAAAAAGCATATAATTGGGGGCAAAAACCTATAGATTTTAATAAAAAAATCGCAACCTATAGCATTTAAAATTAAAAATAGATTCATGAAAACCAATGCTGATTTACCATAACACGAAACAATTGTCGGCTCTCTTTCCTAATGTTACCTGTTACCTTTGTTAATCAATTAAATTTGAACATATCAAATTCAAATGCTATAG
>NZ_JAAHIE010000184.1:0-12674 GCF_010671945.1 Moorena sp. SIO4E2 | reverse complement strand
CGGTCTTGGGGGTTTCCCCCATGAGCGACTGCATCAAGAAGCGCAAGAGTTTGACTTCTGACAAATGACTTCTGACAAATGACTTCTGCTATATTACCCAGTAAGGATTTCAGCTTACATATCGCCCCCCCAGCTACTCTCCTTGTCAATTCCTGGTAACAACTTTATTGATTTTATAATTGTCGCTACCGGATACTAAAATGCAAAAGTGTTTTCTTAGATCGCAACCATAGCTATCAATGTAATTATTGTTTTGTAGTTGTGGATGAACTATTACGCTAGGTCTGATATAGCGTCCAACAATTACCCATCTTTCTTTATTGGAACAATTGGAAGGGGCACTGTGCATTACTTGCTCAGTAAATATAATTGCCTGACCTGCTTTTACCATTGGAATAGATTCTATCTCCCACTCGTTTTCATTAAATTGACAGACTTTAGAGTATCGTTTTGATTCTGGCTCTGCTTCCAAGTTTATGTCACACTTTTCTTCTTTCAACAATCCTTCTCCCAAAGAAACTTCAATGCTTTGAAATTGCTGACGATGGGAACCATTAGCAAAGAACAATGTGCCCATTTCAGAAGTAAGATCTTCCAAGGCTATCCACACAGTAATGTTAAGCACCTTTTCCCCTTTGGGAAAAAGTAAAAAAAGGTCATTTTCATTTATATTTGGATAATCTTCATAGTATTGAATTGCCTGATGCCAATCAATTCCCTCTTGTCCAGGCATTCTATGAAAAATACTTGTCCTCCATAATAATAAGTTTGCTTCCCCGAGTTGGTTTAAGCGAGACACCACTCTTTTGTCTTCAAAAATGTCAGACAAAAGCTTACAGTATAAATGATGGTTATGTGCTGTTTTTACACCAAAATCACTATGTGAAAAAGTTAAGATTTTCTGCTCGTCCAGCAATTCAATTTGGCTAATTGCTTCTATTTCTTTTCTCACAGATTCCACTTCTTGGTATGAGAATATATCAAGGGGTCCAATCCAACCTTTATGGTAGAAAGTATTAACTTGATCATCAGTTAGTTCATACATATTATTCATACCTGATCTCATAAATTAACGTGAGTTCGACGAACTAGACAAAACTGAAAGAAAGGCGCTCGACTAGGTTTGAAGCAATGAGATCTGTGCCAGCTACGACCAGTATTGTATCGCGAAAGGACATCACAGGCATTTTCTGTGAGGTAGACGATTTTTGCCAATTGTTCGAGCACTATTGGCAGGGTCGTTCCCCAATTACCTTCCATGCTTGGGGAACGACCCTGCCACTAAAAGATGAGGATAGCGTGAGATGGCTGACCATAGCGTACCCAGGGTAAACGCATCTTATTTTGAAATACCTAGTGGATATGAGATTGAGCCAATCAGTATTTATGCTTATTAATTTTGATAACCCTTGTCCAGCTATAATGCGATCGCTATTTTTCTAGTAGTTGCGTAGGGTATGTTAGAGAGGGGCTGCCACTCATTGTCCGCCTCAACGTCCAGGTTGGGACAGCCCGTCTGGGAATTGTAACGGGCAAGATGCCCGTTCCACCAAGATGCCCATTCCACCAAGATGCCCGTTCCACCAAGATGCCCATTCCACCCACCGGCTCAAACAGTAACTGTTCCCTATTCCCGACTCCCGACTCCCGACTCCCGATTCCCGACTCCCGATTCCCGACTCCCGACTCCCTGCTCCCTGAATCATTGCATAGGATCAGGAATCTCTCAGATATAGGGAAGTAGGGAATAATTCAATATCCGATATGAAACTTAAGCACGTCTTATGGTTGGGACTTCTCACTGTCTGCCTCACTCCTAGGGAATTGCCTGTTGTGGCTAGATTCCTCACTTTACCACCAGTGGCTCAAGAACAAAACACGGTTAGCCCAGAGCAAGAGGGGAATTTAGCCCCTAGGGATGCCATAGTTCAAGTAGCCATTAATCAAGCAGAGGCGGACAAACTATTTAAGCAAGGACTTAGTCACCTTCGTCGCAGTAAGTTCCCAGAAGGATTAGAGTCTTGGCAGCAAGCATTGGTGATTTATAAACAAATTGGAGACCGCCTGGGTGAAGCTAACTCCCTGAATAATCTGGGTAATGCATACAATCATCTGGGAGACTATAAAAAAGCGATTGATTACTACCAAAAATCTTTAGCTATTGCTAGGGAAATTGGACACCGCGAAGGTGAAGCTGGCTCCCTGACTAATCTGGGTAATGCATACCAGAATCTGGGAGACTATAAAAAAGCGATTGATTACTACCAACAATCGATAGCTATTGATAGGAAAATCTCAGACCGCCTGGGTGAAGCTTCCTCCCTGAATAATCTGGGTAGTGCATACGATAATCTGGGAGACTATAAAAAAGCGATTGATTACCACCAACAATCTTTAGCTATTGTTAGGGAAATCTCAGACCGCCTGGGTGAAGCTTACTCCCTGAATAATCTGGGTAATGCATACTATGATCTGGGAGACTATAAAAAAGCGATTGATTACCACCAACAATCGATAGCTATTGCTAGGGAAATCGGACACCGCCTGGGTGAAGCTCGGTCCCTGAGTAATCTGGGTAATGTATACGATAGTTTGGAAGACTACAAAAAAGCGATTGATTACTACCAACAATCGATAGCTATTGCTAGGGAAATCGGACACCGCGAAGGTAAAGCTTCCTCCCTGAATAATCTGGGTAATGCATACGATAATCTGGGAGACTATAAAAAAGCGATTGATTACTACCAACAATCTTTAGCTATTGCTAGGGAAATCGGACACCGCAAGGGTGAAGCTGTCTTCCTGAATAATCTCGGTGCTACATTCTTAAAAAAGAATCAACTAAAACCAGCCCAAACTCACCTGTTTGATGCCATTGAAATTTGGGAATATATCCGCCAAGACCTCGGTAACGAAGATGATTGGAAGGTTTCTATTTTTGAAACACAAGCTGCCAGCTATCGTCTTTTACAACAGGTATTGGTTGCTCAAGGTAAACCAAAACAAGCCTTAGAGATTTCCGAACGGGGTCGCAACCGCGCTCTGATTGATTTATTAGCGGCACAGTTATCTGAAACTCCTCAAAAAACTAAAGCTCCTACTCTTAAAGACATTCAAGAGATTGCTCAACAACAACAAGCCACTTTGGTGGAATATTCCATTGTTGATGACCAGATTTATATTTGGGTGATTGCTCCTACTGGTGAGATTACTTTCCGTAGTAATACATTACCACAAGATACTTCTCTGGCCGAACTAGTCAAAGTCAGTCGTATGCAGATTGGTGTCAGAGGTCGAGGTAATCAGAATGCTGCTTCACTACAAACCACTAACGATAGTAATCGACTACACCAACTCTACCAACTGCTGATTACTCCCATTGTTGACGTATTACCAATAAACCCATCAGACCGTATTATTTTTATTCCCCATCACTCACTATTTCTAGTCCCCTTTGCTGCTCTCCAAGATAATAACCACAAGTATCTAATCGAAAACCATACCATTCTCACTGCTCCTTCGATCCAATCCCTGTCGTTTACCCGTCAACATTGGCATCGAGTCCAACACAGCCGGGGAAAACCATTGATTGTGGGTAATCCCACCATGCCTACGATTAAAATAGGACTAGAACAAAAACCCTTAACCCCTCTACTGGGTGCAGAAACAGAAGCATTAACCATTGCTCAATTGCTGAATACAAAAGCTCTAATTGGTTTGGAAGCAACAGAACCAACCATTGTGCGGAAAATGGCCAATGCAACGCTTATCCATTTCGCTACCCATGGTTTACTGGATGATGTCAATGGTATTGATTATCCCGGTGCGATCGCATTAGCTCCTGACCAACCAGACCATGATGGCTTTCTGACCAGTGATGAAATTCTGATTGGTTACGGACTACCGGAAAAATCCTTATTGAAAGCAAAGTTAGTGGTTCTGAGTGCTTGTGATACTGGTAGGGGTGAGATTAAAGGGGAAGGGGTAGTGGGTTTATCCCGTTCTTTGATTGCCGCAGGTGTACCCAGTTTAGTGGTGTCCTTATGGCAAGTGCCTGATGATGATACGGCCAAGTTGATGAGGGAGTTTTACACTAATATTTATACTCACAAAATGGATAAAGCCAAAGCCATGCGAGAGGCGATGTTATCGATGCTCAATGATGAAGATGGTAATCCAGACCCGAAAGCTTGGGCGGCTTTTACTGTGATTGGCGAGGCGAGGTAGTTGGTCGGCAGTTGGTTGGCAGTGGCTACCAACCCGATGGCATGGTTCGGAATCTGTCTAAGCCACTGCCCACCCTACATCAAATTCTACTGTTTGACCCGGTGGTGCGTTACGGGCCGGGCTGTTCCAAGGCTGACTACGAGGCGGAAAATGAGAGGGAGCCCGTCCTATCACGCACCCTACGCAACTACATCAAATTGGTGGGCAGTGGCTACCAACTTGATGGCAAGGTTCGGAATCTGTCTGAGCCACTGCCCACCCTACATCTATTCCCGATTCCCGATTCCCTACTCCCGACTCCCTATTCCCACATAATCAACGTCCCAAATCATGGAGGGCATTAATCGCTGCAGCACACTGTTGGGTCACAGCTTGCAATTCTTCTCGGTTACTGGAGCTAGGAGGAGCAATCAGCTTACCAATGCGCACGGTTAAGGGTACAGACCGTGGCATCAAGGAACCTTTTTTAACAATTGCTTGACTTCCCCACAAGGTAACCGGTAGCAGTGGTGCTTGGGCTTGGGCTGCAATCCAGGCCGCACCAAGCTTGGGGTTATGAATGCGAGCATCCCGTGTCCTGGTGCCATCCAAATACACACCAACGGCCCAGCCATTGTCGAGGCAATCGAGAGCAGAACGCAGGGCATTCCGGTCTGGTGTCCCTCGTTTAACCGGGTAAGTACCATACAATTCAATAAACTGTTTCAGGACTGGCACACGAAACAATTCTTCTTTGGCCATAAAGGCTACTGGACGTCCCACACAATTGGCTAAAATCGGTGGGTCAAAGTCACTAGCATGGTTACTCACCACCACCAGTGGTCCCGACGTGGGTACGTGTTTAGCACCATAAATGCGACCCCGGAAATAGGTATGGATTAAGGGGCTAACCACTGACCACTTCAGGGCGTGATACAGCAGCAGGCTGGGCAATGGTTCGCGGCTTCTAGTCACTGAGAATTTATTGGTGGATTTGGATGGTTTGGTTTCTAGTTTACTATTTGGGGGAAGGGAACAGGGAACAGCGGATCTGGGAATAGGGAACAGCGGATCACCGCAACAGGGAAAAAATCTTGTTTACCTCACTACCGACTCCCTCGGTGCGCTTTCCGTTGGCGAATTAAATTCGCCACGGGTCGCACCGCTCCCGACTCCCTACTCCCGATTCCCTACTCCCTAAATTTCATCCCAACCACTGACCCCAGAAGACATCACATAACTAGTTACGCTAGCTTCAAAGAAATTGGCTTTAGTATGAGCATCTTTTTTAGTATCAGAAAAACGCTCTAAGTGGCTGTAGGGACTCTTTTGATAGTTTTCGCCCTTGTAAAGGGGGTCTAATCCAATAGAACGTAACCTGATATTGGCGAGATACTTGGTGTAGTGCTCAGTACTCCGTTCGGTAATCCCTAAAATATCGTTACCAACAATATGATTAGTCCAGCGACATTCATGCTCCACTGCTGTGGCAAACATTTCATAAATTTGCTCACTGGAATAGGGAAATACGTCCATGGCCATGGGGATTAACTTTTGATAAAGGCGGACATGACTCAGTTCATCTCGATTAATCATTTTAAAAATGTCCGCTGAGCCTGGCATCAGCATCCTAGAGGCGAGATTGTAGAAGTAAATGAAGCCATTATAGAAGTACATTCCTTCTAATAAAAAGTCAGCCAGTAAGGAAACAAAATAGTTTTCTGGGGTGGGATTATCAACATACTTTTGATAGAAACTGGCGACAAATTCGCATCTATCCCTGAGCACTTTATCAGTGCGCCAGAATTCATAGACTTTACTTCTATGTTCAGTAGGGATAACGGTTTCAATGATATATTGATAACTTTGATTGTGCATCCCTTCCTGAGAAATTTGTTCCGCCATACACAGACTAACTTCTGGGGCAGTAATGCTACTTTTGATGTGAGTAATATTGCAGGTTTGAACGGAATCTAAAAAGGTTAAATAGGAGAGAATCCCATCATAAGCATAACGTTCTGCTGGCGTTAAATTGGAGTAATCTGTTACATCTTGAGTTAGGTCTAGTTTCTGGGGAATCCAGAAATTCTCCCGCATCTGTTGATACAACCCAATTGCCCAAGCATAACGGACATCATTGAGTTGCATCAAGTTAGTGGTATTACCAAACCAAATTGAACGGTGTTCAGTTTTGTCATCCCCATCTGGATTAAAGATAGGGTTAATTGGCATTGTAGTTAGCATTTTTTTTCTAGGGAGTCGGGACTCGGGAGTCGGGAGTCGGGAACAGGGAACAGAGAGTGTGGGGAGTGGGCGCGGGAAGTTTGGGGAGGGTGGGGAGCAACAGCCATCAGCTATCAGCTATCAGCCATCAGCCATCAGCTATCAGCTTGTGAATAACACAGGTAAGCATTTGTTTAATCTGAGTGAAGTCACAGGCTGGAAGCCTGTGCCACAAGGCTGACCGCTGACCGCTGACCGCTGACCGCTGACCGCTGACCGCTGACCTATGCTTCACAGGCTGGAAGCCTGTTCCACAAAGCTGACCACTGACCACTGACCACTGACCGCTGAATGCTTACTAACTAATTCGCGCAAGCGATACAAGTGTTGTCTAATTCTTTGAAGTTGTCACGCTGGACGGTTCGGATATAGTACACGGCTTTACATCCTAATTCCCAAGCCATGACTAGGGTTTCATAGATGTCTTTGGCTTTGAGGGTGCGTTCAGGTTCGTCTGGGAAATAGACTCCTTGGTTTAAGTTAAATAACAATTCCATGGAAATCCCAGTATCAATCCATTGCTGGATAGTGGCGATTGCTTTAACAACTTTTTTCTGATCAAAGTTTTTGTTTTCGTGGTATAACCAAAAATTGTCTTTAATAAAGGGTGGGGCAATGGGTACAGTGCCTTTTGCCCATTTGTCATAGAAGAATTTGCTGTGAACTGGTAAGACACTAGCGGTACACCCTTGTACTAAGGATGAGGATGTATTGGGTGCGATCGCACTAATATGAGAATTGCGAATCCCAAATTGTTGAATATCCTGAGATAGGGCTACCCAACGCTCTCCATGCTGGGAATTTTCTACAAACCATTCCACCGGTTTAGCGCCAATTAGCTTACCTTTACTCCACTCACTACCATCGAAAGCAGCGTAAGCACCACGTTCGATAGCCAGTTCCATAGATGCATGGGTGCAGTAGTAGCCAATATCCTCAAATAAGTTACTAATTTCCTTGAGGTTGTTATAGGTTAGCCACCGTTTAGCTAACCAATCCGCTAATCCCATACAACCTACTCCGATGGTGCGGTATTTCTGATTGTGACTATGAGCTGCTTTAAAAGGAGGAGTGCTTAAATCAATAGTGTTATCCAGAATCCGCACTGCTAGACGACAGATATTGGGCAATTCAGTTTCTTCAATATTGGCGAGATTGATCGAGTCCAAATTGCAACAGTGAGCAGCATGTCCAATTTCGACATTAGAGAAACTTTCGGTACAAAGATTTACCGCTGGGATGTAGCCCTGGTGTTGATTAGGATTAGCGCGGTTAATGGTATCCTTGAACGCCAAGTAAGGCATTCCGGTCTCTACTTGCGATCGCATAATCGTCTTGAAGAGTTCCCGAGCATTCACGGTCTTATAGAGAGTCAGGGTTTCGCCGATGGCTGCTTCAATGGTTTGATAGGCGCTTTCAAACTCTTCTGCCCAAAGTTCCGATAGCTCAATGCCTAGCTTGATCCGTACTTCATAGGGATCGATTAATGTCCAGTCTTCTTTATTAACCACCCGACGCATAAACTCATCGGGAATCACCAATTGGGGAAAGATATCATAAGCCTTGCGCCGGGGATCGCCATTTTCCGCTTGCATCTCCAGAAACTCTGGCACATCGAGATGCCACACATCTACACTAACTGTCACTGCCCCTGCCCGACGGCCTCCTTGATTAACTGCGATCGCAGTATCGTTAAGCAGTTTAATCCAAGGAATTACCCCGCCCGAAGCATTGGCTTTGCCCATCACCCAGCTACCGGTTGACCGAATCCGGCTGACATTGACCCCAACACCACCACCGTTTTTGGAGATTCTGGCGGTATCAGTAATTCCTTCAAAGATGCTTTCCAGGTTGTCATCAATGCTAGTGATAAAACAAGAAGACAGAGACCCCTTAGGAATTCTGAGATTAGCCAGGATCGGGGTAGCTAGAGATATTTTCCGTTGTGCGATCGCTTCATAAAATCGCCTTGCCCAACCTAGTCTATCTTCCGGTACTTCCACTGACCCTAGCAGCAGAGCACAAGTTAAAAATGCCTCTTGGGGCAACTCATCCGCCAGGAGATACCGACGAGTTAGCAGTACAGCCCCTGCATAATCATAATCCGTGTCCCAATCCGGATTAATCCAAGAACCTGCTTCCTTTAGCTCCTCAGTCGTATAGGTTAAGATACTGGGGTCATATTGACCAGACTCTACTTTGGAGCGAACAGTTCTAAGGTAGTCACCGTACTCATAACCACGGTTTACCAGGGTATCTTTCCAGAGACTCCAGATCTGCAGTCGTCCTGCTACATAGCGCCAGTCAGGCTGATCAGGACTACACATTTCCAGGGCACAGTTGATCAAGTTATCCTGAATCTCTCTGGTAGTAACACCATCACGCAAGCGGGTAGTGAGTCCGGCTTCTATAGTGATCGGATTGACATCCTTGCCAGCACAAGCCCACTCAACAACACCACGAATTTTGGAAATATCAAGGGGAGCGAGAGAACCATCCCGTTTGATCACCTTAATCTTCCCTTGATTTTGATTTATGGTTGTTGCCGATAGGGTTTGTTGCATTTTCACTGGTTAGGCAGAATATTAGATTTAACACACCATGAGTTGCTAACCCCAAGGTACAACACTACCACTAGGGTTAACTATTGAATTACCAAGCTCTACTATACTAAATCTGGAGTGATTTGGGTTATAGTTTTTGCCGACAGGATTTGTGGCCTTTTCACTGGTTGCTCAGAATTTAGATATAATACACCATAGCTTGGTCACACGAAGGTACAACACTACCAATAGGGTTAACTCTTTAGTTTCCAAGCTCTACTATACTAAATCTAGAGTAAGTATAGCAGTAAAATTTATCAACTTTTTTAAGTAACTGACCAAGTAACTCCCCACACCTGCCACACCTGCCGCGCCACTCTGTCTTTCCCTGTTTTACTCATCCCTGACCTTGTCTAATTGTTCTGTTAAACTGAGTACTTGCACCATTGTCATTAATCCTAGGGTGGGCAGTGCCTACCAACGCGCTTTGCAAGCTTGATTATCTGTCTGGTGCACTGCCCACCCTACATGAACTACTGTTTTACTCATCCCTGACCTTGTCTAATTGTTCTGTTAAAGTTATAATAGTGGAATTTGCCATCAGCTTTAGCCCTTGACCGTTCACCATGATGATCACTGCCCAAGACATGACTGCTATTGATGAGAAGCTCTCCAAACGCTTTATTGAACTCGATCCAGAGGGCTACTTCATTATTTACATAGACCGAGAGGCAAGTCTGATCTGTGCTGAACACTACAGTAACAAAATTAATGAGAAAGGCTTAGCAGTTGATCCAGAAACCGGAGAACCATTTCCCTGCGATGGTAAATTAAACCGTACTCCCACCGCTATTTTCAAAGGTAGGACAGCCAAGGAACTAGGCATGAAAATTACCGAAGAAACTAAACCCTGTCCTTTAAGTCGTTTCGATCACGCCCTTTACCTAGGACGAGAATTTGTAAGAGCCGAGATAGCCATGATCAATGGCGAAGAGTATATTCAAGATTAGTCAATAGCTTACGAGCTAAGTCCGGTTGGTCGCTAATTATACCATCTACCCGATTATCGTTTAGAAGCTCTCCAATCATTTTTTTATCATTTACAGTCCAAACAAAAACCGGTTTGCCCTGTTTAGCAGCAATTTTCAATAAACCAAATTTTAACGTTTCCCACTGTAGTGCTAGTATATCTGGGGTAAGTCTGATCAGTTTCTGAAACACCAAAATTCCTAAACTTCTGAGTAATATAATCAGAAATTTATTCTTTTTTTTGCTTAATAGCAATCCTGTTTTAACCTCAGGATACTTATTTTTTATACATCTTAATGATGAAATATTAAAGGATAAAATAATAAAATTATCTATCTTGATATATCCCATTACTAGCGCCAGAACTTTTTCTTCATAGCCTTCTTCTTTCAGTTCAACCGCTAGTTTAATCTTGTTACGAGTCAGTTTTAAAACTTCCTCAACCGTAGGAACTCTAAACCCTTGCTGACCAGCAATTCGATTTATTTCACCAAAGCTTAACTGACTGATAGCTTGATTAGCTATCATAGGATCATGATGGGAAATTAATACCCCATCTTTAGTGATTCTTACATCAAATTCGATAAAGTCAGCCCCAATTTCAATAGCTTTTTCATAGGCTTCAATAGTATTCTCTTTGGCACAATTAGAAGCGCCACGATGGGCGATTATCCTATTAGTCAGCATATGTAGCAAAGGCAACAGGGAGCAAGGAACAGGGAGCAGGGGAAGAGAGGGAAAGATCGGAAGATGGGGAGATAGGGAATTAAGGGAAAGAGAGGGAGATATCGGAGCTATGGTAGTGTGGTGAGATTCCAAAGTTCCCGATGCCCGACTCCCGACTCCCGATTCCCGACTCCCGACTTCTGACTTCTGACTTCTGACTTCTGACTTCTGAATTCCCGACTCCCTAAAATCCCAAATATAGCTCACCTATTTGAGAAGCACTATATTAACGAGGTGCTGGCAAGTCATGAACATTGCGGATGGTCACGGACCGAGCTAACTTATAGGCTGCATAGGAATCCACCAAACCGGAGCCAGTGGCTCCATCGTGTCCTTCTCCTGCTGGTTGACCATGGGCGCTCTTGCCCAGTTTAACATCTCGCGCTGATGCCCGCAGAATCTGCTTAATGAGGGATGGAGACAGACCAGGTTGCGCCTGCTTAAGCAAGGCACAAACACCCGCTACTTGGGGAGAAGCAGCACTAGTACCACTAATCACTGCCCAGCCATCATCAGTAGCTGTTTCGTCCTGATTCGGATACTCACCGCCGCCCAAGCCTTGGTCAATTTCGTCCCCTGGTTCAACGGGCAACATGATATAGGCAGCCCGGGGTCGCATTCCCACCAGTCCACACAGATCAGGGACGTGGCGTCCTGGATAAATTTGGCTATCAAAGCTACTGGCGTAGTTGGAAGCTTCTAACCGAAAGTCATTGCCCTCAACAGTATCGTGGGCATAGACTCCACCCACAGAAATCACTTCTGGCATCTGACCAGGAAATCCATAGTGTCCGTTACCAGCAGAGAAACAGACGGTAATACCACGCTCTTTGACTGCTTCAATAACTGCTGCCTCTAGGGGCTTGAGGAAATTCGGTAGATGGCCTTCTGGGATACTCATGCCCCAGCTGTTGGTCATCACCGCTGGATGTAAATCCGATGCCATCTTAAACGCCAGGGTGGGGTTACTCCCCATTTTGACACCAATAAAGTCAATATCCGGTGCATTGGCAAAAATATTTGCTGCTTCAGCCGTACCATGACCATTCTCATCCCGCTCCACGTTTTGAGCATCTGGTGCCAGGGTTGCCTGGTAGTTGTAGCCATGCCACTCGTAAAAGGGATGCTTGTAGAATCCAGTGTCTACCATTGCTACTAAAACTCCCTTACCGGTTACCCCGACTTTGTGGACAGGGGTCGAGCGACATACCATAGCTACATCAGAGGGAACATTAAGGTGATGATAACGAACCCGTGGAGGCAGTGGCGACTCAAATAAAATCGGTGGACGTTGGGGATAAGCGCGCTCTATCAACCCAGATAGCTCTTCGGGAATGGTAAAGGGAGCACCAGCAACATGGCGCAAGAAGGTCACTTGTCCCAGGTTCGGATGAGCCTCGCTAATGAGTTGGCTGTCCCGTTCAACTCGGGTGCTAAAGACCCGTTCCCACAGTTCCCGTGGTCCATCAGCACTAATGGAAAAGGTTCCGATTTGCTGGACGCGAAAGCCAAGGGATTGTAAAACATTTGCAGCTTGAATGCCCCGTCCAGGGGGTGGGGCGAATTGTTGAAGATTCTCCGGTTGGAGGTAGGTGTCAGTGGCGAACATGGACTGGCCACTTTCTGATACGAGAATGGCTTCAAAGGAAACTCGCTCTTGTCCAGTCTGTAGTTGTTGTATCATAATTATCCTGTTAGTTAAATCCTAGTTAGACAGCGGTTGATGACTATGGCTGTCTTTGTTGATCAACAAACCAAGTTGGTTTACTTCTTTGGTTTACTTCTTTAGTGTGGTATATGTGATCACATATTGACGTCACCCTCGTGGGTACTTGTGTTTTGTTCGGTTTTTGTTTAAAATTCCCCAGGGTGTTTTTGACTATTGAA
>NZ_JAAHIE010000183.1:0-12699 GCF_010671945.1 Moorena sp. SIO4E2 | reverse complement strand
GAGCGTGCTCTCAAGGTTGCCTGTCAGAACTTTTTGTCTGTACTTAGGGCAAACTACAACAGGGTACTTACAAGAGTAAACAACATTGTTGTTAGACTTATATTGCTCAGGCATTGAATCCTATAGCGTATAGGGGAGATTCAGTTCCTTCACATTTTACCAATCCCCAATGGTAATCCTAGAATTATGGTAATCCTAGAATTAGTCTAATAGTGGATTATCTCCCATTGGGTCAGATGCCGATAAGAGAAACTGTTTCTGTTCAATCTCAATTTTGTATTGTTGAATGTCGTCTTCTAATTGTCTAATCTGTTCATCCTTCGAGCGTATCTGCCCAACCATCTTACGAGTTCCTATAAAATTGATAAATCGCGTCCACAAGTTGAATAACCAGGCTATTACTGCTCCAAGCCACATGGCTAGAATCAGTGCAATCGCCAAGGGAGCCTTAACCTGGATACCATCAATAATCCTAATGGAAACAGATTGGGTATTTTCCAAGCCAAATAAGACTAGTGCCAGACATAGAGAGAAAATCAGCAAAAAATTAATCTGTCGCATCAGCTTAATCCAAAACCGTTGCAGTTGCTTACTACTTCTACAACAGATAACACGAAAAATCGGCTTTTTTAACTTGCCGATTACTGGAACGTGCACAGGTGTCCCAACGCCCACAGGTCAAGGACATCTACTTGGCACGGTCATCAACTGAACTTTTTATCTCTTCTCCCCCCGCTATTTTGGGGGGCTGGGGGGAGCTTGGATTAGCTCAGGTTATGACTGTGTGCAGTATAGCAGCAGTTGGATTTTCCTTCAAGCCTACACCTGCTTGGTAGGGAGGTATAAAAAATGCCACCAAAACTGGTCAATTATAAGGCAAGACACATGAATACTAGAATAGCTGATTTACGTAAGGAATACACATTGAAGGGTTTGAGTGAAATCGATGTCCACCCCAATCCTTTTGAGCAATTCAAAATTTGGTTTGACCAGGCAGTGGCTGCCCAATTGCCAGAACCGAATGCCATGACTATAGCGACAGCAACACCCGATGGTAAACCTTCTGCCCGGATGGTACTGCTGAAAGGCTACGATCAGCGGGGATTTGTCTTTTACACTAATTATGACAGTAACAAGGGGCAGCAGTTAATCGAGAATCCTTGGGCTGCCATCACGTTTTGGTGGGCTGAGTTAGAACGACAGGTACGGATTGAGGGGCGAGTGGAGAAGCTAACAGCCGCTGAGTCTGATGATTATTTTAACAGCCGCCCCAAGGGTTCTCAGCTGGGGGCTTGGGTGTCAGATCAAAGCCAAGTCATCCCTAGTCGTGAGGTGTTAGAGCAACGGCTACAGCAACTGAAGCAGGACTATGAAAATAAAGAGGTACTTCGTCCACTCCACTGGGGAGGGTTCCGGGTGATTCCATCAGAAATTGAGTTTTGGCAGGGACGTCCCAGTCGGCTCCACGATCGGTTGCTCTACAATCGTGGTGAAGATCGGGATTGGGTGATTAAACGATTGTCCCCTTAGTAAGCTGGTCTTCATTTGAATTTGATGGTTCTGACAGCAAGAGAGCAGAGAGCTCCGGAGCAGGGGAATAGGGTTTGACGTTTTTTTTCTAACTGAATAATCTCTAATTTAGAGGTATAACGGCTGATCAAGGATGAAAGATTAAGGTTCAAGTATTGGTAGTGCTAAAGATATGGTGATTTGCTTACGGTCTGGTCAAGGTAACAGGAGCTAAAATCACTACTTTTGTAGCACTCCCAAACTTTCGCTATCTCGAATCCCCTAACGTTTACGCCGAGCTTTTGAGTGCTTTGACTTTGGAGTTTGGATAATAGGAACAGTAAAGTAAAACTGAGAACCTTGGTCTTTGCCAGCTGAATTTGCCCAAATTTTTCCACCCCAGCCTTTGACAATTTGGCGACAAATTGCTAAACCTAGCCCTGTTCCCCCAGTAGTTCGCCGCAGAGCACCTTCTTCTTGATAGAAGCGGTCAAACACAGCTTCCAGCCGATTGGGTTCAATACCACGTCCAGAATCTTCGATAATAACTACTATCATGGAATTGTCCAGTGTTTGGATACTTATTTTTACTTCTCCTTGTGGGCTGGTAAATTTGCAGGCATTATCGAGAAGTCTAGCTAGAGTTTCAACTAGCCACTCTCCGTCGGCTTTGACTAATGGAAGGTTATCTGGAACTTGAGCCGATAAACTAGGTCGTTCATCTTCAGAACGGCGAGCGCAAACATTACTCAGGGCAAGGTCGATGCACTCTCTTAGGGACAGGGATTCTGGGTGCCATTCAACACGACCACTTTCTAAGCGGGAAAGAGTCAGGAAGTCCTGAATCAGTTTCCGCATTCGTTCAGCGTCAGCGAGGGCAGTATTGAGCATCACCTGACGCAATTCTAGGGACATATCTGGCTCACTAGCTAGACTCTCAAGACATACTTGAATTGTGGATAGGGGAGTCCGCAGTTCATGACCTGTAATCGCGACTAAATTGCTACGGGTGCGGTCAAGAGCTTCTAGCTGCTGATTCAAATCTTCTAGGTTGGCGTAGGCTTCGGCTTGAATTAGAGCTACACCGACTTGAGTTGCGATCGCATCCACTAAGGCTAACTCATCCTTTTCCCATTGATAAGGTTCGGAGCCACAATGATGTAGATCTAACATGCCCAATAACTGACCCTGATACAGCACCGGTACCTTCAGCCAAGAGCGAATGGCAAACTCTTGGACTAGATTGTGCAAGGTTTTTGATCCTGGATTACCAGTTTTATTTTTGGAATTAGTACCGTTAATCCGAGGATCTGTCTGGGTGTCTTCTACATAAATCGGTTCTCCACTCTGGACAACCTCTTGGAATAGACAATTGTCTTGCAATGGCCATATTTTTCCTAGTGTGGGCACTAATGGTTGATCCCCCTTACTAAGGGGCTTTAAAAACTCATGATTGATGATAGTAGTGGTATCTGTTCCTTTACAGCGATAAATCAGACACCGTGATGCTTCAAGGGCTTTACCCAACTCTTGCACAGCGACTTCAAGAATGGCATTGGGGTCAAGGGATCGCCTAATGGCATTGGAAATAGAGTTGATCAGAGATTCTTTCTTTCCCTGAGCAGCAATGGAGCGATAGGCTTTGAGCAATTTATACTGACCTGCCTGTAGGTAAGTCACCAAGCGCTGGACAAAAGGGTCAGAATTTTCGGAACTTTGAGCTTGGTCGAGAGGGGATAGATTACTGGTAGAGTTTCGGGTTAATTGAGCACTAACTACTAATGAATTCTCTAAATACTGATCTAAATACTGAGATTTAGCCTGTTCAATCTTAGCTGCCAGTTCAGGTCGGTAAATTTGAATGCGATTGAGTAATATCTCAGCTGCTTTTTGACTCACCCTCCGGTCAAATGTCCAGATGCCTTCAAAACGTCGGGATGAGTCCATTTCCCCATTGGTCACCTCTAGTATTGGTGTGGGTCGTTCTTGACAAATCAAACAGTTTGTGTAACTTTGCCCAATAACTACCAAATGCCATTCTTGAGAGAGGGTATCGTTGGGTTCAAATGCCACCGTTTCGTGATACTCTGAACTACTCTTAAATTCTGTTTCCGGTGCTGCTAGTACATAGACTTGGGGGGTCTGTTGAGCAATGCGTCGATATCGATGAGCTTCCTGACGGTAGAAACGCTCTCGCTGGAAGCTAGCAATGACCAACGGCTGCTCTGAGCCAGCTAATACCTGATCTTCCATGGCATGGGAAAGTGCGGTCAAAGAAGACTTGAAGTACACCTGTGACCGCAGTATAGGTATAGCTTGCAGTAAGCTTTGCAGCACGGAAGTGGTAATAATCATGTGACAGCTCCTACACTGAATCGAAAGATTCAGTGTAGGCTTCGCAACCAATCCGGCTATTGCTTAGGAGGCGTTGCGCTTTAAGAACGGACTGCCCTACCGCTCTGTTTTTTTGACTTTTTTTTAATAATGTTCCACCGACAAACCAGCATTTATGGCCTTTGGCCACGCTACGCGAACGGCTTTGAAAGTCAGTATATAAAAAATAACACATCGCTTGGTCTTTCGTGAAATACTCTGTGCAAAATTCATCCCACACTCAAGCGCGTTCCCTTAGCGTGGCCAAAGGCCAAGCGTCGCAGATGTGGGGCTTCTTTTGCCGGAAGCTAAAACTTCACGGGAGCGTGGAAACCACACCTATGGGCGACGGGGGAGGAAAAACCAGCTGGGGTCTTTACTCCCAGTCAGGGTATGGGGTGTTGACAGCCTATAGACTTTTTATATGTACCTTTCTCAATTTATCTTATACAAAGGGGATTGAACACATTGAACACAGCGAATGTTGAAGCCCCAGCCTGTTTCAGATGTATCGCGTTAATTCAACTCGATATCGTTGTTTTTTAGTAATAGAGACATCCCCAACCTCCAAGCGTCCTTTACCACGAATGGCAATCAAATCTCCAGATTTGACTGTATAGCTAGATTGTTTGACCTCTTTCCAGTTAACCCGCACATCCCCAGTGGTAATGAAATCCACCATCTTGCTGCGGGACATACCAAACCCAGCCGATGCGATCGCATCTAGACGCATGGAAGCTTCTGTTGTTGTTCTGAGTTTCTTTTTCGGTTCCTTAACTTTGAGTTCACTCAAATCAATCCGTTGAGTTTTGACAGGTACCGAACGAACCTGATTTAAATTCAGCTCCAGAAACTCTACCAATTCTGGTACGACAATCACCTGAGCACCTCGCTCTCCCAAGACAATAATGTCCCCAATCTTCTCTCGCACCAATCCAGTTCCCAGAATTGCGCCCAAGAAATCCCGGTGAGTTGCCGTATCAAACAAAAAATTCCCAGCAATATCCAAACCGACCACCTCTACCTGAGATTGATCCAGAGGCAATTCCTCACGGGCAATCCCTAACCGTTGTCGTTCCGCTTGAGGATATCCCCCCCAAGCCAGTAATTGCACCTCTGTCAACCGTTGAAACTGCTGAGCAACCTCTACCAAAACTGGCGGTGATAGAAAATCAGTCAATACCACCTCCCAAGTCTTAATTGCTTGATCAGCTTGGTCAATCACACGAGCCACATCCTCTCGATTCTCTACACTTTTTAAAAGTTCTTCTCTAGGTAGCATTTCTAACAACTTGTTAAAGACGTTTGATTCCAAATTCTAAATAATTATTTCCTCAAATTGTAATTAGGATTTAGCGTAAGCTATCAGCTATCAGCGTGTCGCGTATCAGCTATCAGCTTATGTGCTACGCACACGCTACTTGAGGTGCTATCAGCTAATGCGCTAAGTCACAGGCTAGAAGCCTGTTCCACCCACGCTACACTGAACAGCTTTTGAATAAAATAAGCTGACGGCTGACCGCTGACAGCTGAATGCTTACGATTTAGCAATAGGTAATTAGTTTCCTATACCATCTATTACCCATTACTAAATATAAAAGTTATCTTTCTTAAATTTTATTGATTTTTATTTACATTTATGGTTAGTTACTTACCACTCTTTGCGCCTTTGGGATTTTTACCACAAAAATAATTGCGCAACCCTTAATTACTCTCCAGGAACTCATACCTTTGAATAGTCTCCGGCTGAAACTGACCCAGAATTTTAGTCCCTAGCTCCGTCAAACTCTCGGATCCCTGAACCACAATTAAGTATTTCCCCTGATTCAGACGGTTCCGATAAGGCAGTGCATCACCACTACCAACACTCAACCCAACCCCACCTCCAACGAAAACGCTACCCATTGCTGCTGCGATCGCACCAAATACCCCTCCCAGGAGATGGTTACCAATTTCACTAGAGAAGCCAAACAGTTTTATTTCAGTTAGCACATTGAACAGATAACCCGCCGCAAATCCAAAGGGAATCAACCAATATGCCATGCGTCGGGCTCCCTTGATTCCCTGTTGTTTGGGGTCAATGAATCCAAACTCATCAGCACTCTTATATCCTCTACCCAAGATACTTACTCGATCCATAGGTAACTCTTCTTTTTCCAAAGCAGTATAAGCTTCTTCTGCCTTAATGCGGTTGGGGAATACAGCAATCACATATTTCATCGCCAGTTGTGCTGATTATCTAGATATGAACTTGACTTGAACTCTTCCTTGAGCTCGTTTTGATCCCCCGCCTCAAGCACAGGGGTTTTCAACAGTGAGAGTTTTGAGAAATTTTCCATCAAAGATGGGGGAAACTTAAAATCTTTTAGATCACTAGCTATCCAGGGATACCTTTGCAGTTAAGATAGCATACTGCGGTCAGAGCTACTGAATGTGAACAAATCGACCTGTTCAACTACATTTCCTTGTAGTTAAGTGCTATTGGATGATGATTCATCTCTAGTACTCTTGGGGTTGATCTTAGTTTCTCATCGAATAGCTCCAGCACCGTGTGTATAGCCCATTAACCTATCTCCTGGTCATGTCTAAGGTTCTTGTTTCTGACTCAATTGATCAAGCTGGGATTGATATCCTTTCCCAAGTTGCTGAGGTTAATTTCAATCCGAATGTATCACCGGAAGAACTATTGACAATTATCCCAGACTATGATGCTCTGATGATTCGCTCTGGCACCCGCGTTACCCAAGAGGTAATTGAGGCGGGCAAGCAACTCAAGATCATTGGTCGTGCTGGTGTTGGGGTTGACAATGTCGATATTCCAGCAGCAACTCGTCATGGGATTGTAGTGGTTAACTCTCCGGAAGGAAATACTATAGCCGCAGCCGAACATGCCCTGGCCATGATGCTAGCTCTATCTCGCCATATCTCCGATGCTAATCAGTCAGTTAAAAGCAATAAGTGGCAGCGTAAGCTTTTTATTGGCACAGAAGTTTACAAAAAAAACCTTGGTGTAGTTGGCTTGGGTAAAATTGGCTCCCATGTGGCAACCGTAGCCCGAGCAATGGGAATGAAGTTGCTGGCCTATGATCCCTTCATTTCCGTGGAACGGGCGGAACAGCTAGGCTGTCGTTTAGTCGAGATGGATTTGCTGTTGCGGGAGTCTGATTACATCACACTGCATATCCCCAAAACTCCAGACACCACTCATCTAATTAATGACGAAGCCATTGCTAAGATGAAGCCGACTGCCCGAATTATCAACTGTTCCAGAGGAGGCATTATTGATGAAGAAGCCCTGGCTAAGGCACTAAAAGAGGGTCAGATTGCTGGTGCAGCATTGGATGTTTATGAATCAGAACCACTAGGAGAATCTCCCTTGCGTGAATTGGGGAAAGAAATAGTTTTGACCCCCCACCTAGGGGCATCTACCGCAGAAGCCCAAGTTAATGTTGCTGTTGATGTAGCCGAACAAATTCGGGATGTCCTCTTAGGCTTACCGGCCCGTTCAGCAGTTAATATTCCTGGATTGTCACCCAATGTGATTGAAAAACTCAGACCATACATGGAGTTGGCAGAAACTCTGGGTAACCTAGTTGCTCAACTGGCGGGGGGACGCATTGAATTACTTGATGTCCGATTACAGGGAGAGTTAGCTACCAACGAAAGCCAGCCCTTAGTGGTTGCTGCCCTGAAAGGCTTACTTTCCCAGGCACTGCGAGAGCGGGTAAACTATGTCAATGCATCCATTGAGGCAAAAGAGCGGGGTATTCGGGTAATTGAAACCAGGGATGCTTCGATGCGAGACTATTCTGGATCCCTACATCTATCAGCTACCGGGTCCATGGGAAAACATTCTGTAACGGGTGCTCTGTTGAATGATGGGGAAATCCACATTACCAGTATCGACGAATTCCCGATTAATGTTCCTCCCACTCACTATATGCTGTTTACCGTACACCGGGATATGCCGGGAATTATTGGTAAAATTGGCTCTCTGCTGGGTAGTTTTAATGTCAATATTGCCAGTATGCAGGTGGGTCGCAAAATTGTGCGGGGTGACGCAGTTATGGTTCTTAGTCTAGATGACCCCTTACCGGAGGGAGTTTTAACAGAGATTATGAAGGTGCCAGGGATTAGGGATGCTCACACGGTAACTTTATAAGTTAAGTACTGAATACGTTCAGTACTGAATACGTTCACTATTGAGTGCTGAGTGCTGGGTGCTGAATATGGGGAAAAGGTTATAGGTACAAACAATCTTGATCCTTAAGTTTAGACCAGGTAACTCCCTCTGCTGACTCCCCACTCTTAAACTCAGCACTCTCGACCTCGGAACTAAGATATGGCAAATAGCTGGTGGGAAATTCAAATTTTGTGCGACTCTGCCTTAGAGGATTTAATCTTCTGGCGATTGGAGAAGTTTGGTTGTCGAGGAATGTCCAGCCAGCTTAAGGGACATTCTCAACTAGTGCTTGCTCACTTACCCCAAATACAAGCACAGCTGTTGGATTTGGCCGCCCTTGCCCTTTGGGTAAATCAGGACGCCCTTACTGTAGGTCTGCCAGTACCGATAACTCGGTGGCACCTGATTGATGAGGAAGATTGGGCAAGTAGTTGGAAACAATACTGGGAACCCCAAGAAGTTGGCGATCGCTTTTTGATCTATCCCGCTTGGCTACCTTTACCAGACCCTTCCGAACGGATGTTGTTACGCCTTGATCCTGGAGCAGCATTTGGCACAGGTACCCATCCCACCACTCAGTTATGCCTGGAAGCATTAGAGATGCGTCTAGGCTTCAGCAGTGATCAGGACAATGTGGTAGTGGATATTGGCTGTGGTTCGGGCATTCTCTCCATTGCCTCGGTGTTGTTAGGGGCTAAAAAGGTCTATGGCGTCGATACTGACCCCTTAGCAGTGGGTGCTGCCCGCAACAACCGCTCTCTTAACAACATGTCTGACCAGGATCTGGTCATAGAACAAGGTAGTGTAGAAACCTTGTCTAAGCTTACTAATGGTCAACCAGTAGATGGTATCCTCTGCAATATTCTGGCAGAGGTGATTATTGATTTAATTCCATTAATAAGTGCTATTGCGAAACCCACCAGCTGGGGAGTTATCAGTGGTGTGTTATTAGATCAAGTGAAACCGATTGCTGATACCCTCGAACAAAATAACTGGATTGTCGCCACCCTCTGGAAGCATCAGGATTGGTGTTGTTTTAATATTCGGCGTTCCTGATTACTTATTAGTAATTTTGGTAATTTAACCTTAAATCTTAAACCTTAAACCTTAAACCTTAAACCTTAAACCTTCATGCAAGTTATTGAATAGCCAGTTGGATGCGGGTGCGCACTGTTAAATCGGTTTCAGTCTTAAACATTTGCGCTAAATGAGTTTTGATACTCTCAGCCAGATCCGGATAGGTAACCGCTACCGCAGTAGCTAGACCTTGCAATCCTACTACGGAAGAATAACGAACTACCCATTCTGAGTCTTGGCAGGTTAGCAGTAGTGTTTTAAAAGCTTGGTCTTGGGCAGCAGGAATTTTATCTTTAGGCATATCCTCCCAGTCCAGGCTGCCCAGACCTTTTGTAGCAGCTCGACGGACGCTCATAGAAAAGTCACTTTCAGCTGCTTCGATTAAGGTATCTAAGGCTCTAGGATCGCCAATTCCTGCTAGTGCGAGGATTGCCCAGGCTCTACCTCCGTAGTTATAGTCATCAATTAGGTTTAGCAATTGCCGTACTGCTGTTTTACCTAATCCCACTAGCCCACCCGCAGCTACTCCTGCTGCACCTGGGTTATTGTAGCTAAGAACTGCAATTAAAGTGGGAATCGCAGCCTCTAAACGAGCATTAGCCAAGGCTTTTACTGCTTTTACTAAGCTATAGGCAGAATCTGCCTCTTCCACAGCTCGAATTAATTCTTGGCCTTGGGTTGTGTTGGTCATGAAGCAGTCTAAGGTTAAATGTTGTTTGCCCTAGGCGTTCCCTAGTGGTAGGTTTAAAGCAAAAGGTAAAAGGATAAAAACCCACCAGTGGCGGAGTAATAGTTAGATAAATGGTTAGATAAAATAGTTAGATAAATGATTAGATAAAATTATTTGAAACTTGATCTTTGATTCTTGAAACTTGATCCTTCATCCTTCATCCTTCATCCTTTAAACTTCACACTTCAGAGAAGACCATCCATCAAGTTCATAATTTTAATTGCAGTCTCCGATAGGTGGCAACCATCAGTGGGATGGTTTTCTAAGTGATGCTCTAGAATTCCTTTGAGGGCGAGTAGCTTGAGATTATTTTCTGCCGAGGTCTGAGCGATCGCATCTGCTGCTGGTAAATAACCAATTGCCCCGAGATCGGAAAGAGCTGCCCGCCTCAGTAGTACTTGATCAACACTCAAAGCTTTGATTAAACGTTCAGCATAAGTAGGGTTTTGAGTTAGCTGGTACATCGCCCGTGCTGCGGCATACTGTTCCAACTGGTTAGGATGCTCTAAGAATATTTCAATCAGGTCAATAGCTTCAGTTACACCAAGATCCCCCAAGGCTTCGATGACAGCATTGTAGGGTTGGGCGAGGTGGGGACTTCCGGGTATAGGCTGGGCTGCTTCTAAACCTCCGTCTAGCAATTTGATCAGCTTGGGAATACAGGTACGATCTTCTAACATCCCTAAAGATTGTACCGCTGCTTCCCTAACATAAAAATCGGAGCAGTCTAAACAATCAATCAGCGCAGGCACAGCTCGATGGTCTCCTAGTTTGCCTAGTGCCCTAGCGGCATTCCGGCGCAGAGGATATCCTCCTAATTCTGTCTGGTTCTCCTGATCCTGTAGCGCAGCGATTAGGGCATCAATTGCCACTGGTTCCCGGACTCGGAACTTTCCTAGCCACCATGCTGCATAATAGCGAAGCCCCTGGTCGTTGCCTTGTAGATTGGCGATGGCTTGCTCTACAGTTAATGACTCCGAGTTATCAGTCTCAACATAATTCTCAAGACTAGGCTGCAACATTTTAACTTGCTAATTTAAACTTGTTAATTTAAACTTGCTAATTTAGACTTGTTAATTTTCATTTTACTTAGCTCCTGTCTCCTGTATCCTCAAAAAACCTACCAATTTCTTACTTTATCCTTGTAGATATAGGGTACCTAAATCAATTGTGAGCATTTTTGATGCCATATTCCCTACTCCCTACTCCCTGCTCCCTGCTCCCTGCTCCCTTTGCTATAGACAAACTAGATAGACAAAACAATGCCCGGAAAGGTCAGCAGACGCTAGTTCTTGCTAACACCTACTGACCTTTCCAGGCCAAAAGAGCAATTAGCTCAGGGCGTTAATAGCGTAGTCAATGTAGTTATTTGCCTCATTAGCAGGCTGACCACTTAAACCATGGTTAGCTTTGATGTACTTGAGGGCTTCGATGTACCAGCTCGGAGACAGCTCGAAGGTACGGTTGATTTCATCTAAACCAGCAATCAAGTACTCATCCATCGGTCCAGTACCACCAGCAACTAGGCAGTAAGTAACCATACGCAGATAGTAACCGATATCACGGGAGCATTTTGCTTTGCCTGTAGCGTCAGATGAGTAGTTTGATCCAGGCATGGTAGTGGTGTAAGGGAATTTGTTATACACCGCTTGGGCTGCACCGTCAGTCAAGCTTGAGGCTTTAGCAGTTAAGGCTTTTGCGGCTTCTAAACAAGCTGTAGCCCGCTGGAATCGACCGAAGGCAGTCTGGATTTCTGTATTACTTAAAAAACGACCTTGAGCGTCAGCAGCAGCGACGGCTTCTGTAAGCGGGGTTTTCATTGTCTAGGTATCTCCCTAATATTTTGTCAAGTTTTCAAAAACGTTTGAAGTTGTGATAGTTAGACAGCAAGTGATATGCCTTTAGCGTTTTAGGCAACCGCACCAGCTGCTTTGTCGAAGTAGCTGCCAATTTCAGCCATCAGAGAGCTGCAATCACCAGGGGTGATGCCATTGGAGTCGTTAGCGATCGCAATCGCAGCATCCTTCATCTTTTCTACACCCACTGCCACCGAAGCACCAGGAGTTCCCAGAGCTAGGTAGGTTTCCCGCAGACCATTGAGGCAGCGGTCTTCCAGCACACTAGCATCACCAGCAAAAATGGCGTAAGTCACATAGCGCAGGATGATTTCCATATCACGCAAGCAAGCAGCCATCCGACGGCTGGTGTAGGCATTACCACCAGGATTGATTAACTGGGGTTGCTCAGCAAACAGAGAGCGAGCCGCGTTAGCCACAATGGTGGAAGAGTTGCTGGTAATGCGGTTGACTGCATCCATCCGCTTGTTGCTGTCCTTAACCATAGCGCTAAGAGCATTTAGTTGGTCAGTACTAATGTATTGACCCTGGGCATCAGCCTGAGAAACAAGCTTAGTAAACGCATCAAACATTGACGGAATCTCCTAGGTTAGTTGGTTTTGTTTCAAAACGGGCTTCAGTTAAACAGACTCAGACTGAATCAAACTGAATCAAGCAGTTTGAAACGGGAACGGGATAGAACATGCTCCAGCCACAGCCAATACTCCTATCTCTCTGTCTTTGTCTTTGTCCTAGTCTTTGTCCCATGAGTTTGGTAACAAAACGGATCGTTAAGAAAAATTACAAAACTTCACGTTTTGGTGAGAGACCTAGGAATGCTGTGTTTCAACCGGTTGGTTGGCTTTCGCCTGTCACTATTTACCCTTCAGGTAACTTTTATACAATGATGTCGAGCCTTTATTCGTTACATCTTGTTAAGAGTTTAAGATTTTTTGATGTCTGATTGCAACGGCAGATCAGAACTGGCTTGC
>NZ_JAAHIE010000182.1:0-12703 GCF_010671945.1 Moorena sp. SIO4E2 | reverse complement strand
ACCCTCTCTACCTAGCCTCACCAATCACAGTAAAAGCCGCCCAAGCTTTCGGGTCTGGATTACCATCTCCATCATTAAGCATCGATAACATCGCCTCTCGCATCGCTTTCGCTTTATCGAATTTGTGAGTGTAAATATTAGTATAAAACTCCCTCATCAACTTGACCGTATCATGATCAGGTATTTTCCATAGGGACACCACCAAACTGGGTACACCTGCCGCAATCAAAGAACGGGATAAACCAACTACCCCTTCCCCTTTAATCTCACCTCTACCAGTATCACAAGCACTCAGGACGACTAACTTTGCTTTCAATAAGGATTTTTCCGGTAGTCCGTAACCAATCAGAATTTCATCACTGGTGAGAAAGCCATCATGGTCTGGTTGCTCAGGAGCTAATGCGATCGCACCGGGATAACCAATACCATTGACATCATCGAGTAAACCATGGGTGGCTAAATGGATAACGGAAGCATTGGCCATTTTTTCCACAATGGTTGATTCTGTTGCTTCTGCTCCAATTAGAGCTTTTGTATTCAGCAATTGAGCAATGGTTAAGGCTTCTGTTTCTGCACCCAGTAGAGGGGTTAAGGCTTTTTGTTCTAGTCCTATTTTAATCGTAGGCATGGTGGGATTACCCACAATCAATGGTTTTCCCCGGCTGTGTTGGACTCGATGCCAATGTTTACGGGTGAACGACAGGGATTGGATCGAAGGAGCAGTGAGAATGGTATGGTTTTCGATTAGATAATTTCCGTCATCATCTAGCAGAGCAGCAAAGGGAACCAGAAATAGTTCTTGATGGGGGATAAAAATAATACGGTCTGATGGGTTTGTTGGTAATACGTCAACAATGGGAGTAATCAGCAGTTGGTAGAGTTCCTGTAGTCGATTACTATTGTTAGGGTTTGGTGGTGAAGCAGGATTCTGATTACCTCGACCTCTGACACCAATCTGCAGACGACTGACTTTAACTAGTTCCGCCAGAGTAGTATTTTGGGGTAACGTATTACTACGGAAAGTAATCTCACCAGTTGGAGCAATCACCCAAATATAAATCTGGTCATCAACAATGGAATATTCCACCAAGGTGGCTTGTTGCTGTTTAGCAATCTCTTGAATGTCTTCAAGAGTAAGAGTTTTGGTTTTTTGAGGAGTTTCAGATAACTGTGCCGCTAATAAATCAATCAGAGCGCGGTTGCGACCCCGTTCGGAAATCTCTAAGGCTTGTTTTGGTTTACCTTGAGCAACCAACACCTGTTGTAAGAGACGATAGCTGCGAGATTGTTTTTCAAAAATAGAAATCTTCCAATCATCTTTGTTACGGAGGATATGGCGGATATCTTCCCAAATTTTAATGGCATCAAACAGGTTAGTTTGAGCCTGTTCTAATTGATTATTTTCTAACAAAACAGCACCGCGAATACTCAGGGGTATAGCTTGAAGCCGACGATCTAAAATTTTCCTAGCAATAGCTAAAGATTGTTGGTAGTAATCAATCGCTTTTTTGTACTTTTCCAGAGAGTAGTATGCAAAACCTAGATTATTTAGGGAGTAAACTTCACTCATGCGGTCTTCGATTTCCCTAGGAATAGCTAAAGATTGTTGGTGATAATCAATCGCTTTTTTGTACTCTCCCAGAGAGTAGTATGCAACAGCCAGACCAGTCAGGAAGCCAGTTTCACCCTGGCGGTTTCCGATTTTCCTAGGAATAGCTAAAGATTGTTGGTAGTAATCAATCGCTTTTTTGTAGTCTCCCAGATTGCCGTATGCAACACCCAGATCACTAAGGGACTTAGCTTCACCCTGGCGGTCTTCGATTTCCCTAGCAATAGCTAAAGATTTTTGGTGGTAATTAATAGCTTTTTTGTACTCTCCCAGATTATAGTATGCACTACCCAGATTACCCAGGGAGTAAGCTTCACCCAGGCGGTTTCCGATTTCCTTATCAATAGCTAAAGATTGTTGCTGGTAATCAATCGCTTTTTTATAGTCTCGTAGATAATAGTATGCAAGACCCAGATTAGTCAGGGAGCGAGCTTCACCTTCGCGGTTTCCGACTTCCCTATAAAAAGCGATCGCTTCTAGCTGGTAATAAATCGCTTTGTTGTAGTCTCCCAAACTCTCGTATGCATTAGCCAGATTAGTCAGGGAGCGAGCTTGACCCTTGCGGTGTCTAATTTGCCTAGCAATAGCTAAGGATTGTTGGTAGTAATCAATCGCTTTTTTGTAGTTTCCCAAACTCTCGTATGCATCACCGAGATTAGTCAGGGAGATAGCTTCACCCTTGCGGTCTCCGATTTCCTTAGCAATAGCTAAGGATTGTTGGTAGTAATCAATCGCTTTTTTGTAGTTTCCCAAACTCTCGTATGCATCACCGAGATTAGTCAAGGAGATAGCTTCACCCTTGCGGTCTCCGATTTCCTTAGCAATAGCTAAGGATTTTTGGAGGTAATCAATCGCTTTGTTGTACTCTCCCAGACCAAGGTATGTAAGACCCAGACTAATCAGGGAGGCAGCTTCACCCTCCCGGTTTCCGATTTGTTTATAAATTACCAATGCTTGCTGCCAAGACTGTAATGCTTCTCGGAACTCACTGCGATAAAGCTGACTAAGTCCTTGCTCAACGAGTTTGTCCGCCTCGGCTTGCTTACTGTCTACTTGAACTATGGCATCACTAGGGGCTATAGTCCCTTCTTGCTCTGGGCTAACCGTGTTTTGTTCTTGAGCCAGTGCTGGTAAGGTGAGGAATCTAGCCACAACAGGCAATTCACAAGGAGTGAAGCAGACAGTGAGAAGTCCCAACCATAAGACCTGCTTAAGTTTCATATCGGATATTGAATCATTACTTACTTGGCCATATCTGAGATATTCCTGAGCTTATGCAATGATTAAGGGAGCAGGGAGTCGGGAGTCGGGAAGTCTCTACCTAGCCTCGCCAATAACCGTAAAAGCCGCCCAAGCTTTCGGGTCTGGATTACCATCTCCATCATTGATCATCGATAACATCGCCTCTCGCATGGCTTTCGCTTTATCGAATTTGTGGGTGTAAATATTAGTGTAAAACTCCTTCATCAACTTGACCGTATCATGATCAGGTATTTTCCATAACGACACCACCAAACTGGGTACACCGGCGGCAATCAAAGAACGGGATAAACCAATTACCCCTTCCCCTTTTATCTCACCCCTACCAGTATCACAAGCACTGAGCACTACTAACTTTGCTTTCAATAAGGGTGGTTTCTGGTGTTGGTCACTGATCATAATTTCACGACTGGTGAGAAAGCCATCATGGTCTGGTTCCTCAGGAGCTAATGCGATCGCACCGGGATAATCAATACCATTGACATCATCCAGTAAACCATGGGTAGCGAAATGGATAACCGAAGCATTGGCCATTTTCCGCACAATGGTTGGTTCTGTTGCTTCCAAACCAATCAGAGCTTTTGTATTGAGCAATTGAGCAATAGTTAATGCTTCTGTTTCTGCACCCAGTAGAGGGGTTAACGGTTTTTGTTCCAGTCCTATTTTAATCGTAGGCATGGTGGGATTACCGACAATCAATGGTTTTCCCCGGCTGTGTTGGACTCGATGCCAATGTTTACGGGTGAACCACAACGATTGGATCGAAGGAGCAGTGAGAATGGTATGGTTTTCGATTAGATACTTGCCCTGATCATCTAGCAGAGCAGCAAAGGAAACCAGAAATAGTTCTTGATGGGGGATGAAAATAATACGGTCTGATGCAGTTCTTGGTAATAAGTCAACAATCGGAGTAATCAGCAGTTGGTAGAGTTGGTGTAGGGGATGTTGTAGTAGATTATTATTGTTAGTATTTAGTGGTGAAGCAGCATTTTGATTACCTCTACCTCTGACACCAATCTGCAGACGACTGACTTTGACTAGTTCCGCCAGAGAAGTATCTTGTGGTAATGTATTACTACGGAAAGTAATCTCACCAGTTGGAGCAATCACCCAAATATAAATCTGGTTCTTAACAATCGAATATTCAACCAAAGTTGCTTGTTGTTGTTGAGCAATTATTTGAATGTCTTCAAGAGTAGGAGCTTTAGTTTGACGACGTTCAGATAACCGTGCCGCTAATAAATCAATCAGAGCGCGGTTGCGACCCTGTTCGGAAATTTCTAAGGCTTGTTTTAGTTTACCTTGAGCAACCAAAACCTGTTGTAAGAGACGATAGCTGCGAGCTTGTGCTTCAAAAATAGAAACCTTCCAATCATCTTGATTCCCCAGGTTTTGGCGGATATCTTCCCAAATTTTAATGGCATCAAACAGGTGAGTTTTTGCCTGTTCTAGTTGATTGTTTTCTAAGAAAGTAGCACCGAGATTATTCAGGGAGTAAGCTTCACCCTTGCGGTGTCCGATTTCCCTAGCAATAGCTATGGATTTTTGGTGGTAATCAATTGCTTTTTTGTACTTTCCCAGATTACCGTATGCAATACCGAGATTCTCTAGGGCGTGAGCTTCACCCTTGCGGTGTCGGATTTCCCTAAAAATCCCTAAGGATTGTCGGTGGTAATTAATCGCTTTTTTGTAGTCTCCCAGATTACCGTATGCAATACCCAGATTATCCAGGGAATAAGCTTCACCCCGGCGGTTTCGGATTTCCCGTTTAATAGCTAAGGATTTTTGCTGGTAATCAATCGCTTTTTCGTAGTCTCCCAGATGACGGTATGCATTAGCCAGATTACCCAGGGAGCCAGCTTCACCATCGCGGTTTCCGATTCCCCTAGCAATAGCTAAAGATTTTTGCTGGTAATCAATCGCTTTTTTGTAGTCTCCCAAACTCTCGTATGCATTCCCCAGATTACTCAGGGAGCGAGCTTCACCTTGGCGGTTTCGGATTTCCCTAAAAATGTCTAAAGATTGTCGGTGGTAATCAATGGCTTTTTTGTAGTTTCCCAGATTACCGTATGCAAACCCCAGATTAGTCAGGGAGCCAGCTTCACCCTCGCGGTCTGGGATTTGCCTAGCAATAGCTATCGATGGTAAGTAATTATTAATTGCTTGTTTGTACTCTCCCAGATTAGCGTATGCACGACCCATATTACCCAAGGAGTTAGCTTCACCCTGGCGGTGTCCGATTTGTTTATAAATCACCAATGCTTGCTGCCAAGACTTTAATGCTTTTCGGAACTCACTGTCACCAATGTGACGAAGTCCTTGCTTAAATAGTTTGTCCGCCTCTGCCTGCTTACTGTCTACTTCAACAAAGGCATCACCAGGGGCTAAACTCCCTTCTTGCTCTAGGCTAACAGTGCTTTGTGCCTGATCCAGTACTGGTAAATTCAGGAATCTAGCCAGAACAGGGAATTGCCCAGGGGTAAGGCAGAGAGTGAAAAGTCCCAAAAACAAGACCTGTTTAAGTTTAATAGGATGTGGTATCATAACCTATTTACCTAAATCTGAGACATTCCTCAGCCTAGGCAATTATTAAGGGAGCAGCAAGGGTAGGGTGCGTTAGGGGTGGGCTAACCCGGATGGATTTTCAAGCACTGAGCGCCTGGTTGAAATAGCCCACCCCGTAACGCACCACAGCAAGGGTAGGGTGCGTTAGGGGTGGGCTAACCCGGATTTTCCAACTCTAAGGGTGTAGTTGAAATAGCCCACCCCGTAACGCACCACAGCAGAATTAGGGAGTAGGGAGTCGGGAGTAGGGAGTCGGGAATAAAATTTAGATGTACCTGACTATACAAGAAAACACTAATACTCCTCAGACCTACTTCCTACCCTTCACTTATACACTTCAAGCCCAATTTTTTCCACAAAATGCATAGGGTCGGATAGTTACCAGATAGGTAAGAGTAAGATTTGGTTCCCTTGTCGGCGGAGATTGCTAGGATGCATCTCACTTTGCTTTTTGACCCTGTGGTGCGTTACGGGGCCGACTATCCCAACCCTGGCGCTCGAGCCGAAAATTAGGGCAAGTGGTGCGTTACGGGGCCGACTATCCCAACCCTGGCTACGAGGCGAAAAATAACGGCAAGTCCGCCCCTAACGCACCCTACGCACCCTACGCACCTATTGCCTATTGCCTATTGCCTATTGCCTATTGCCTATTGCCTATTGCTACTCCCTACTCCCTCATGAAAACCAGCTTAGCCAAATACTGGACACTCAATTATATTAATCGTTTGGGTCAACATCAAACTAAACCCATAGAAAAGGCTAAGGAGTTTATCAGTGCCCAAGCTCTTACCTTGTCTACAGGTGAAGACACCATAGACCAAGCACTGATTAGCAGACTGTGGCAAAGTTATCACACCCAAGACGACGACCTTGAGCTGGCTGAAGTTTGTCTACGTTGTTTAGTTTCTCACCAAATCAAGGAGGTTTGTTATCAGTTAGTGGAGCAATTTGGTCAGCAGCATAATTTTACCATGGATGACCTACTACCATTAGTCCTTGACCGTTATCCTGAGGGCGATCAAGGCCATAAACTAGATGAAAATAAGTCTCTAATTACCTATACTTTAAAAACCTTTGACCCAGATAAAAGTAGCTTATTTGCCTGGACAAAGAGACTGGTTAAAACCAATAAGGAGGTAAAACGATTTTTACTATACTATGGAATTGAGCAGGTAACGGATTGGTTATTACTGAAACAAACAACTCCTGGTAAACTACACCGGATTCTATCGGAGTTTCATCAGCTAACTGCTCAGGAAATTAACCACTATCGTGAGTTATTAGAAAGTTATCAAAGGATTTATGTAAGTCAACTGCAAGCAGAGCGTAATCAAATTAACCAACAACGACAACAACAAGGCTTAGGTAAACTCACAACTCCCTACCCAATTCCTACCAAAGAGCAATTACAGCTGATAGGTAAACTATCTCCAGAAGCAGTGCTTACTGATTTACAAACCTTAGCTCAGCTAATTCGAGACTATAAACGGAATCGTGGCAGGAATGTGCCCACTCAAGCTTTAGGAAAATTTGAGCATCAATTAGCAGCTGATGATACAAGTAATAATCAGGAAGAAAACGAAGTATTAGCTGCCTATGACCAATTACTACAGGATTGTTTAACTACCGCTATTCAAGACGTTATTCAAAACCGAGTTACTTATCTAAGTCGTCAACAAAAGCCAAAACATCAGCAATTTTTAGAAGCCCTAGATTTATTTCACTGTCACCATGTCACTATGACTAAGATTGCTGCCCAAATTGGCTTCACTGCTCAATATCAAGTCAGTCGCTTGCTAGACCTGAAAGCTTTTCGGGCTGATATTGCTAGACGCACTTCCGTAAGATTACATCACCAACTAGTGGAGTTAGGCCAAGCCTACGCTTCTGCACAAGAGGTTAAGGAATTAGACAAACGAATTAGTCAGTTTGTAGAGGAAGCAATTAACCAGATTATGACTGCAGCTAGGAAGGAGACTTTTGTTAAAAACCAATACAAACTCTCTAGTAATTTTTCTCGCACCTTATGTGAATTATTGAACAAGGGAGTGGGGAGTCGGGAATCGGGAATCGGGAATCGGGAGTCGGGAGAAGAAAAAGGGAGTAGGGAGTAGGGAGAAGAAAGTTAAATGGACGTCATATAGCCATTTGCAGATAAGTTAATTATGAAAATGAGACAAAAAAGATAAAGTCCACTTCTTAATTGGCAATAATAAATAACTTAGCTTGAATGCCAACTTTTATTACCGACTCCCGACTCCCGACTCCCGATTCCCGATTCCCGATTCCCGATTCCCTACTCCCTACTCCCTATTATTACTCAACTAAAAATGCTAAATACATCTACAGAACTGATTTCATTTCCAGCATTAACCGAAACCCTAACGCTGGAATTAGAACAACAACAAAAAGCCCTGGATATAGCTAACCAGATGGCAGAAAAATCAGGAATATTAGCTATCTATCTCCAAGAATTAGCCTTACTAGTGTTTGAAGATTGGCTGGAAAAACGGGAGCCAAGTTTACGGGTAGAACGGGCAGCTAATGGGTTAGGATACTCGGAATTATCTCAAGCTATTGCTAAAGCTATTAATGCTGTGTGTAATCTACGAGTAGGAGATTTTAAGATTTGCCTTATTCCTAGCTTGGGATTTAGTGACCCGTTGGTAAATCTGCCTCAAGGGATTGTTACTATTCCCCAATTTACTGCTCATTTTTATGTGGTGATTGCCATTGATGATGACTTAGGTATTGCTGGGATTAAAGGCGTAAATCGATACGACCAGCTAGTCAAAGATATTAGTAATCTAGCTGTTGGCTCTGATCATAATTACGAGCTCCCTTTATCTAGGTTTACTATGAGTGGAGACGACTTACTACTGGATTTACAATGTCTATCTCCTGAGGAAATTCCTTTACCAGAGATACCACAGCGCGAGCCTAATTATGTTAGAGACGTAATCGAAATCCTGAATCAACGAGCGATTAATGTGGGACAATGGTTATATAATCAAATTGATGACCTAGCTCAAGAGTTATCTTGGCAGCTATTACCAGCACCTTCCCCAGCATTGCGGTTTCGTCCTACCCCAGCCCAAGAATTAGCTGAGATTATAACTATTATTGATATCGAAATTCCTGCTGCCGCTGTTCGTAGTTATCGAGATTTTCAACTAGCTGGAATTCCACTGCGCCTTTATGCTGTAACTTGGCAATTACCCCAGTCTGAACCAGAGGGAGATTGGACTATAGTGCTAATCCTGGGAGCTAGCCCAGGTAATACTCCACCTTCGGGGATAAAATTGCGTATTACTGACTTTACCATGGTCTTGGATCAACAGGAATTTACCACTGATGATGACTATTTATTTACTCAGTTTGTGGGAGCTAATCATGAAAAGTTTCTAGCTACAATTACCACTGCTGAGGAAACAGTACAAACCTCGATGTTGTTTGAATTTAAAGGGAGTAGGGAGTAGGGAGGTAAGCTATCAGCTATCAGCTATGAGTTATCAGCTATCAGCTATCAGCTATCAGCTATCAGCTATGAGTTATCAGCTATCAGCTATCAGCTATCAGCTATCAGTTATCAGCTATCAGCTATCAGCTATCAGCTATCAGCTATCAGCTATCAGCTATCAGCTATCAGCCATTGGCCGTAGGCCAAGCTACACCGAAAAGCTTTTGAATAAAATAAGCTGACGGCTGACCACTGACTGCTGACTGCTGACTGCTGACTGCTGACTGCTGACCGCTGACTGCTGACCACTGACCGCTGACCGCTGACCACTGACCGCTGACTGCTGACTACTATAAGTAACATGAAAAGTAAAATTTTTCACCTTAAAGTCATCAAAATCAAGTCAGGTTGTAACTTTGAGTTATCTTGGGAAAACGGTAAGACTATTGCTGCCATAGTAGATTATCCTCAAGACCTTGATCAAGGTTACCAAGACTGGAAATATGCTTACATTAATTGTTACAAAAATTTGCGAGGTAAAGTCCCAAAAAGTGGTAGACTTACAGTTAAGAAGGATCCAGCTGCCCTGTTGCGGGAAGCAGAAGCTAGGTTTTTATCAATATTTCATAATTGGTTACGGGATGGAGAGTTATATGAAATTCGTGAGGAAATTGCTAAGGCAGCTACGGATTCGTCTATTAATCGTCGGTATTGGGTTGATATTCTCCTCACCTGTAATTGTCCTGAATTAACTCGCTTACCTTGGGAAGCTTGGGAAATTAGTACTACTACTAGGACGAATTTATCGGGATTCGGAACTATCCGGATTGCTCGGGTTTCTAATACTATCCATGCTGGGATTAGTCATGATAAAATTATTCCTTCAATCCGTCGCCGAGCCAGAGTTTTGGCTATCTTGGGTGATGAAAAAGGATTAGACTTTGAAGAAGACCGCAAGGCGTTAGCTCACCTGTCTAAGCTAGCTGACATAAAATTTATTGGTTGGCAACCAGGAAAAGACTCTACTAGTCTTAAGCAGGAAATTGTTAAGGAAATTGCTAATCCTAGGGGTTGGGATATTTTATTCTTTGCTGGACATAGTAATGAAACTGCCTGTACTGGTGGAGAATTACATATTGCTCCTGATGCTTCTCTAGGAATTAATGAGATTCAACAATCCCTCCAACAAGGGATAGCTAATGGCCTGAAGTTTGCTATTTTTAATTCTTGTGATGGTATCTCGATTGCGGAATCCCTAATTGCTTTAGGGTTACCTCAAGTGGCGGTGATGGCAGAACCTATTCACAATCAGGTGGCTCAAGTTTTTATTGTCCAGTTTCTCAACAGTTTGGCTGAGTATAAGGATGTCCATGAAGCCCTAAGGGATGCTTGTGCTTTTCTTAAAGACCAACAAAATCTTACCTATCCTTCTGCTTACTTAATCCCTACCTTATTTCGCCATCCCCAATCAGTACTGTTTCGCTTGGAACCATTCGGTTTAGGGCACAGTCTCAGAAATTGGTTGCCCACTAAGAAGGAAGCCCTGTGGTTATCGGCATGGTTAACCGTTAGTTTAATCCCGGATTGTCAGGATTTACTGTTAGAATCTCGTCTATTGTTACAGGCTGGTTACCGTCAGGTTACTCAGCAGGTGGAGTGGCAAGCTAATCCTTCTCCAGTTAAGTCTCCAGTTCGGTTAGTTCAAATTGATAACAAGTCTCTTGAACAGGACAAGGTTAAATTGGTTGATGGCAGGTATATGGATTATGGTTACTTAGCAAGTATTTTAGATAAATTAGTTACCAGTAATGCTAGCATAATTGGATTTGATTATATCTTAGATCAAGACCAACAACAGCCCGATAATAGTAAACAGTTACAGCAATCAGTTAATGAAGCGATTAAAAATAATACCTGGTTAGTTTGGGCAGCAATTGAAGCTGATCATCCTGCTGATTATCAGGGAGTGAGTGATAAAATCGCTAACCTCAATCAAACCATGGAGGGAGATATTACAACCTATGATTGGTATGTGGAGTTACCTAGCAATAATTGTGATAAACGTTGTCCGTTTAGCTATTTACTAGTTCTTTCCTATTGTTTACGTGATCAAGATTCCGGCACTACTCAATTAGCTATGGGATTACCTGAGCTTCAAGACAGTAATCAGGAATTTAGGACTTCAGTGATTGATTGGGTTAATGGTGCCCATACACAAGCCCATACACAAGCCCATACACAAGCCCATACACAAGTGGCTTGGTTGGGGAGGGTCAAACGTCCTGCGATCGCATATTTCTTAGAATGGTTTCAACCGATTATTGACTATTCCCTGCCTCCAGAGCAGGTTTATCAAAGAATTTCTGCTTGTGAGTTATTAGGCACCTGTTCTGAAGATGCTCTAGCTGATGATATCAGCCTTAACCAGACCATTGTGATTGTTGCTTCAGGAGGATATCAACAAGCAGGAATTGATCAAGAAGGGGAAGATAATCATCTGCTTCCCCTTCCGGTCGCCTTCTGGCGTAGTTCACAGGGTTGGCAAGACTGGTTCGATAGCAAACCATCATTTACTGGTGGTGAAGCCCATAGTTACATTGCCCACCATCTTTTTTCCCAGCATCTGGTGATACCAATTCCTAATGCTTTGATGATTTTGCTAACCGCTGTTTTAGGTAAGGGATTTAGGTTAATTAAACAGAATTCTCCGGAGCAACAGCAATGGTGGTTTAGCAATATAGATAACGCTTGGTTGCTTTATTGGTTAGTTTATTGCTTGGTTTCACTACAAGTTTATATCTCCTTAAAGGTGCTGCTACCTACTTTGATGCCTTTAGTAGTGTTTAGTACCTATAGCGTTACGAAAAGGGAGTAGGGAGTAGGGAGTAGGGAGTAGGGAGTAGGGAGTAGGGAGTAGGGAGTAGGGAGTAGGGAACAATATAGCAATTATTATACTATTACAAAGCTTATCCTGTTAAGGCAAAAGGCAAAAGGCAAAAGGCAAAAGGCAAAAGGCAAAAGTAAATAATAGTTTACTGTAATCAGCTCAAATATACCGTTTTTCATAACTATCATGTACACAATATTTTTTACCAATTTCCGATTCCATATTCCCGATTACCGATTCCCAAAAAACCAATAATTTGTACTTTACCCAATTGAAAAATACTGTATTATGATTAAATTAATCCAAAACAAATCAACCCTGGCACTAACAGTGGTCGTGCTAGTCTGTTCTTCTGCACTGCCCCTTGATGCCATAGTAAAAAGACCTCAGTCTGGTCAGAATTTATCCCAGTTTAAAGGCCAGCTAGTTACCTTAAAATGGGGTGATATCTGGGATATATTGCGACGTGACAAAGGTAAAGGGGGCTCAAGAGGGAGCTCAAGATATGATAATCCTATCGAGCAAACTCTCTGCATGCTCACCCCTGGTCAACTACCAGATCGTGACCCAAATTCTAATCATAAAGGAAGCTTAGAAATTTGGAGTGAGCAACCCCTATTCCTATGGCAAGGAGAAATGAAAGGTATTGAGGTGCGTGAGTATCGTACTGAAAAACAATTGTGGGAGCAACCGTTAGAGCCTACTACTAATAGTATCCTTTATCAAGGGGAGCCTTTAAAACCAGGTAAAGATTACTATTGGCGGAATACAATTCCTTTAGAACAACTTCCTACTAAGAGAAGTTTTCGTCTAATGGATGACGAAAAGCGTAATCAAATCACCACTGACTTAAATGAATTAGAAAGTAACCTGAAAGCTGAAGATGCCAGTGCTGATAAGATTGCTCTGAAACGAATTAACT
>NZ_JAAHIE010000181.1:0-12712 GCF_010671945.1 Moorena sp. SIO4E2 | reverse complement strand
TCTTTGTACAAAGATGGCCTTCCTTTGATGAAACGACTAATTCAAGCTCGTTGCTCTATTACTGCTCCTCCTACTCTTCCGATACCTCTCTAAACCTGACCAAACGTCTTTCCAAAAGAGCCACACCCAAATAAATTATCTAGAAAACAAAAAGGTAGTAACACCAGAAACAAAGCCAGAAGAATAGTTGCTAGGGTTCACGAACGTATTAGCAATACCCGTCAAGACTACTTACATAAGCTATCAAGAAAGCTTGTTGACGATAACCAAGTCATCGTAGTTGAAAACCTCAATACTAAGGGTATGCTTCGGAACCACAATCTAGCTAAAGCAATATTGGATGCCGGATGGGGGATGTTTGTCAATTTCTTGTCTTACAAATTAGAAAAGGAAGGCAAGGTACTAGTGGAAATTGACAAATGGTTTCCTAGCTCTAAAACATGTTATAGTTGCCTTTATCAAGTGAGTGAAATGCCATTAGATATCAGGGCTTGGAAATGTCCTAACTGTGGCGCTCACCATGATAGAGATGAGAATGCAGCCAAGAACATTAGAGCAGAAGGTATCAGGATATTACAATCCTCTGGGACGGGGGATTCTGCTAGTGGAGGGGATGTAAGACCAAAGCGAGGAAGTAAACCCAAGCTAAGGCAATCCCCTGTGAAGCTGGAAACCACCTGCTCTGCGTAGCAAGCAGGTGGTAGTTCATCTAACTGCTTTGATACCATTCAGACGCCCATCTTCCATATTAACAATCCGGTCAGCAATATCGAGAATTCGATTGTCGTGAGTAACGAGTAAAATTGTACAGCCCTGTTCTTTAGCTAACTGCTGCATTAAATCCACCACTTCACGACCGGATTTACTGTCTAGTGCTGCTGTTGGTTCATCGGCTAAGAGTATCTTGGGATTACCCACTAAAGCACGAGCGATCGCGACTCGTTGTTTTTGTCCTCCAGAAAGTTTATCTGGGTAGTAATTCACCCACTTACCTAAGCCCACTTCTTCCAATATAGCTACTGATTTAGTAATAGCATCTTTAACAGAAAGTTCTGGGTGTAGTTCTGCTGACATTTGCACATTTTGGCGAGCTGTTAAACTCTTGAGTAAGTTATGAGCCTGGAAAATATAGCCAATATGACGCCGCACCGCTATCAAATTACGTTTATTGGCTCCCAGCAGTTGCTGTCCTAGGATTTTAAGACTACCAGATTGAGGCGATCGCAATCCTCCGATTAGGGTTAGTAATGTCGTCTTACCCGATCCAGAAGGACCAGTCATCAACACAATTTCTCCTTGGTGGATGTCTAGGTCAATATCAAACAAAACCTGTTTCCGTAGAAAACCTTTACCAAAGTAATGATTAAGATGCTTAATGGATACAACTGCTTCGTCCACCATGACAGTTTTCCTTCCTAGCTAGTTATTGGTTATTGATTATAGTTTTAGCAATAGTTTAAAAAATATCAGCGGGATCGGCTGCTTGGAGTTTCCCGATCGCGATCGCACCGGAAATACAACACATAATAATCGTCAGAATCAAAACTGTCACTGCCCTAGCTAGACTCATGGCTATGGGTAAACTGGTAGCATTTTTCGTTAAACTATACAACCCTAGTGCCAGTCCATATCCAGGAAAATAACCTAAAATTGCCAGAATCAGAGCTTCTTGAAAAACAACTATCAATAGATACCTGGTTTTATAACCCATGGCTTTAAGGGTAGCATACTCAGGCAAATGATCCGCGACATCAGTATATAGAATTTGATAAACAATCACTGTACCCACGATAAATCCCATAGCGCTACCGAGGGTAAAAATAAAGCCTATTGATGTACTGCTTTGCCAGTAAGCTTTCTCCCAATTAACAAACTCTTCCTTGGATAAAACTCTAACATCCTTAGAAAGTTCGCGCCTCATATTCTCTACAACTATCTCCACATCTAACCCTGGTTCTAATTTAATCAAACCGATATCAATTAGTCCTTTATGGCGATCAGGGAAAAGGCGTAAAAAGTTTAAATCACTGGTGATCACATTTCCATCTGCTGCAAAGGAAGCCCCTAGGGTGAATAAGCCTCCTACTCGAATGCGACGTTCTTTGACTTCAGTGGTTATCTCCTTGCCCTGATTAAACTCTTCAGCAATAGGACCATATTCAGGTCTGGAGCTGTCATCGAACAAAACTACATCGGGCATTTTTATCGTATCCAGATTGCTGGTTACTCCAGATAAATTGAAGACGTTGTCAGTAGGATTAAACCCAATCACAAGTACATTGCGAGTTTCACGGGTTTGAGGATTTTTCCAGAGGCCATAGTCCATATATATCCCACGGATCGATTTGACCCCATCAAATGCAATACTTTGATACAACCTGCGACTAGGAAAACTTTTCAGAGCGAGTATTGATTGGGACTGGGGACTAATCAAAAAAATGTCACCCTGTAAGCTATTATGTAGTGTCACATTACTGGCAAACAGGGCATCCCTAAAACCCATTTGCATAAACATTAAAATATCGGCAAAAGCAATTCCTGCCAGTGCCACCAGCAAACGCATTTTTTCATGGGTCAATTGTAACCATGCTAAAGGTATTTTCATGATTAATATTTACTGGTTAATTACTATTTTTTAATTAAAAATTAAAAATTAAAAATTAAAAATTAAAAATTAAAAATTAAAAATTAAAAATGAATAACCTTATACTTTGTAAGTGTTTCCACCGGATACAAGCCCACGAATTAATTTATAGGTTAGTTTTGAATTTTGAATTGATAATTTTTAATTGGAGCAAAGCGATTGACTAATTACTAATAACTATTTTTACGATGACTTGGGAGTTAGTTAAATCAGTCACGGTCTTGCTGTCTTCTGGATTTAGACGAATATCTACTTCAACAACTCTGGCATCTACGTCAGCGGCTGGATCAGTGTCAAGAACATCCTGTTTGTCAATTTGTTGCCCAATTCTAACTACACTGCCATTGAGTTTACCCTCAAATGCCTTGCTTTCACTAATAATTGTTACTTTCTGTCCTAGCTTGACTTTACCAATATCACTTTCGTAGACTTCAGCAACAACCATCATTTGGTCAGTTTGCCCTAGTTCCACAATTCCCTTTTCTTGATCTACGGTTTCTCCTGGATAAGTGTTAATTTTCAAAACTTGACTATCTAGTGGAGAATGGACGTAAGCAAATTTTAATTCTGCTTCGGCTTGCTTGACTTGTGCCATAGCCATTTCTAGCTCTGCGTCAGCCTGTCTAATATCTACAAGACGTACTTCTTTAATCTCTTCTAGGGTAGCTTTGGCTTCGTTAATCTGTGCTTCTACTACAGCTAGGGTCTGCTTGCGGTTGACCATAGCTTCTTTGAGTTGTTCCCTGAGGGTGCTTATAGTTTGGGTGCGGTTGGCTATGGCTTCACTCACGCTCTCTTGGGCAGTTTCTACGTTTAGGCGGCGGCTGTCCAATTCGGAAATTGCGATCGCACCGTCTCGTTCTAACTGCTGATAGCGCTGAAAATCTGCTTGGACATTCCTTAACTGAGCCTCTAATCGCCTGACTGTGGCATCTTTCTCTTGTTGTGTTTCTTGCAGCTGAGTCTGTAAACGGTCAATGCGAGTTTGTAGCGCCTCCTTCTGCCCCCGATACTCTGCCTCTAGTCGTTTAATCTTAGCCTCCTGAGCAGCAATGGTGCCGCTTTTAGCACCGGCTTTGACTTTCTCCAAGTTCGCACGGCTTACTTTAACCTCCGCTTTTGCCCGTTCTAAATCCGCTTGTAAGCGTCCGCGATTTTCCATGATGGCAATCAATTGATTGGCACCTACTTTATCCCCTTCCTTAACCAGTAACTGAGCCACCCTTGGTGCTTGAAAAGTTGTTGGAGCAGCTAATTGAATAACTTCCCCCTCAGGTTCGAAACGTCCTAGAGCCGTGACAGCTCGGATAGCTGGGGTTTTACTGGCGGATGGCACTGGTTCTGGTGGGCGCTCACGGACCATTTCCAAACTATATCCGCTAGCGACCACAGTTGCCAGAATCCCAACACCAGCCAGTACAATCACCCAACGGCTTAGGGGCTTTGAGAATCCCTGATCTTTTATGCCAATTTTTGGCTCCATGACTCCTCCGGTTAAATCAACCTTTGTCGGTTATATGAGTCATAACCATCTCTTGTGTGCCATATTATATGGCTCCTTACTATTTAATTTACCATAAAGTAAATACTAGATGAGCACCGCTAACAGATTTTTTGAGCAATCCCTCATTACTGGCTCAGCTGAAATTCAGCTGAGTGCATAGCAGGGGTTCCCGCTCGCAACTTTGCTAAAAGTTTAACGAAGGTTTTCTTTTCTGCGCCAGTCAGGTTAGCCATCAAACCTGTCACCCGATTAAAGTGCTCGGGAAGCATTTGCTTCAAGAACTGCCAACCGTTTGGAGTCAGGTTAACCATCAGCATCCGTCGGTCATCTGGGTGGGGCTGGCGTTTAACTAACCCTTGACGTTCAAGACCATCAAGCAGACCTGTGATCGTCCCACGAGTAACACCAGCCTGTTGAGCACATTCGGAAGGAGTCAAGCCTAACGAACCCGCTTTGTGTAATAGCATGAGTACAGTAAACTTACCGATTGATAACTCGTAGCGACCCATATGAGTGTCAATCGCTTCGTAGATTTCAGTGGTAGTTTTCAGGAACGACAGACAAGTAAACACTGATTCTATATCTAGCTCAGGGTACTGTCTCGCGAAATTTAGCAGTTCCTGCTCTGAGGGAAGGTCACGTCTAGTGAACATAGTCTATCCCCTTAAAAAAGTTTGCCGACTTATTATTATCGTGCCTTACTATAGTATTTCTCAAATAGGTGAGGTATACAAGTTGTGGATTTTAGGGAACAGGGAACAGGTAACAGGGAACAGGTAACAGGAAAAAAATCCTGTGTACCTCATTAATATGAGAACCGCTATCATCCATTGCTCCATCCCTAAACTAATCAGCAAACTAATCAGCTTTACGATTGATTAAGTATCAAGATACTGGCAAGTCAAATAGTACCGAGGTCATATAGTTCTCTGCCCATTCAACACCAAAAGCTTTTTCAAGCACCCGCCGGGTTTTGTCATTCTGCCGCTGCTTGCTGCAATAATAGTGTTGACTAGCAATAATTTCTGCTTGCTTTTCTCTAGAGACCGGTAGGGCATTAGCAGCATGGGCACAGTGAATCTGTAATAAATCATCCACCCATGCCAGGAACTGTGCTTCTTCTTCTGGACCATTGGGACGCACAAAAATGCAAAATTCTGAAAAAATGTCTGCCCAAGGTGGTAAGTCACGGGGCTGTTTAAACTCAGGTTTTGGTAGGGTCTGTAACGAACAGTGATAGGCTTCTGGTAAGGTACGTTTAGGGTTGAGTGGAGAAAGGTCTGCGATCGCAGCACTAATTTGTCCTCTAGCTGCCACCACATCACAGCCAAACATGGGCAGAGCATACTCTGGACGAGGAAACATTACACAGTGTAAAATGTCCAACATCTTACCTATTTTTGCCAATTCCAGGTGCATTTTCCGAAACTGACGTGTCTGATAGCAACGGTTTTCGATAGTCAGTTTCTCTCCCTCAAGCCGTCCTTCCACGTAGCCTAACTCGGCTGGTAAATGATAAGGAGAAAGGTCGAAGTAGCGCCGCCAGTTCGACTCTATACAGTCTGCCAGCTTAGCGCACAGAGGGTTTTGTTGGGTTCTTAGGGATGGCGTGGAAGTGGTTGACATTCCTTAACACTTAAAGGCTATGGGTAAAATGGAGGCAACAGGCTTGCAGACAAAAGGGTTGGATGGGTTCTCCCCCCATTATCCCCCTTAACAAGAGGGGTAGGCAAAAGACAAAAGGCATGCAAGACTTGAAGTATCAACCATTGCATTGATTGTAACCTTTGCAAATGGTATATTTTTATACTTTATCTTTCCTCCTTCATCCTTCGACCTCTATCTTCTCACCTTATCGGTCACCATCAATTGCAGCAAGATATCCTAGTATGGACTTCGGATAAGCTTAGGATATCAGCTTGCCATGGTCAATCCTGTAACGCTACACAAAACTTTGTTACTGCTGGGATTGGATAAAGGATTTTGTTTGCGATCGCATAAAATTCCTTGCTAGTAGCATGGACTAGCGGGGCATTGCTGAATCTTCGGATGAAGGTGAGTGGGGTGGGCATCCTGCCCGCCCGAAAATGACCAAAAATTTGGGTCTCAAGCCCCGTCCTTCTAGGAGACGAAACCTGTTTATTGTGGAGTCTTAATCAATAAGTTTTAACCCTTTTACGCATAGCCTGCCAACCATAAAGACTCCACTATCTTACGGTAACTTGGCCGTAGGCCACGCTGCGCGAACAACGGACGGCTTTTTCTTTTTGTGCTACAATGTTACCTAGAGTTGTCCCACGTCAAGATGATAGTATTAGAATTTAAGGTCAAAGGGAATAAAACTCAATATGCCGCCATAGATGAGGCGATACGTACTGGTCAGTTTGTACGAAATAAGTGCATCCGTTACTGGATGGACAATAAAGGGATAGGACAAAAAGACCTGTATCGCTATAACACGTGGCTCAGAGCTGAATATCCTTTTGTTAAAGACTTAAACTCTCATGCCTGTCAAACTTCAGTGGAAAGAGCCTATAGTTCAATTTCTAGGTTTTACGATAAGTGTAAAAAACAAGTCCCTGGCAAAAAGGGTTATCCCAAGTTTAAAAAGTTTTCCCGGTCAGTTGAATACAAGACATCAGGCTGGAAACTTTCCCTTGATACCAAATCAATAAAATTCTTAGACAAAAAAGGAATTGGGAAACTAAAACTCAAGGGAACCTGGGAACTGTGGCGTTACGACCAAAAGCTGATCAAGCGAGTTAGGTTAGTACGTCGAGCAGATGGTTACTATGTCCAGTTTTGTGTCAAAGCTGATGTTAAAGAATCTCTAGAACCATCACATACCAACATTGGGTTAGATGTAGGACTGAAAGAATTTTATACCGATTCCAAGGGAAACACAGAGCCAAATCCAAGGTTTTATCGCAAGGGCGAGAAGCGGTTGAAGTTTCATCAACGCCGAGTTTCTCGCAAAAATAAAGGCTCATCTAGCCGTAAGAAAGCCGTTAATAGATTAGGCAGGATGCACCTTAAAATAAGTAGGCAACGTGAAGAACATGCGAAGAGACTCGCGCGTTGCGTAATCCACTCTAATGATGTGGTCGCTTACGAAGATTTAAGGGTGAGAAATTTGGTCAAAAATCACTGTCTCTCCAAGTCTATTAATGATGCAGGTTGGTATCAGTTTAGAAAATGGTTAGAGTATTTTGGACGAAAGTTTGGTAGAGAAACTGTAGCAGTCAATCCTACCTATACTAGCCAAAATTGCTCAAACTGTGGTGAAGTTGTCAAAAAATCGCTATCTACTAGAACCCATACCTGTAAGTGCGGGTGTGTGTTGGATCGCGACCATAATGCAGCTATCAATATTCTAAAAAGAGCCTTGGGTACTGTAGGGCATACAGGAACCTGGATCATTGATCCGAACGCTTATGGAGAACTGTCCTCTACTTTTCCTGGCTCCGGCCTGGTCGAGCAAGACGGCTCTGTGAAGTAAGAATCCCCGTCCTAGAAGGACGGAGAGTGTCAATACTTTGAGTGGGCGACCGAGATTGACCTAGGTTGATTGTGCGCCTGGTAAAACCGTAAAGTAGATTTGTTAGAGAATTTTTTTGCTTGGCCGTGAAGTAGGATGGGCTAAGTGCTATCAAGCAGTTCAAGGTTAATTCAAAGTTAACAGGAGTTTGGAGAAAATTGGTATGTTTGGTTTAGGATGGCCCGAAGTGATGATTATTGGCGTTGTGGCAGTTGTGATTTTTGGACCGAAGAAAATTCCTGAAATCGGCAGCGCCCTAGGGAAAACCCTCAGAGGCTTCAAAGACGAGATGAATAATCCGACATCAGACCCTGAGGAGTCACAAACTGAGCAGAAAGATTCATAATTAATAAAACGTTCAGGGATTGAGTCATCCTACGCTGACTTTACGGTTAAGACCTGGTTATCCCAGGCGATGGAAGCTATATCAATTCCTGCAATCAGCACGTTTCTCATAGTAACGAGGTACAAACGAGGTACACAGGATTTTTTCCCGATTCCCGACTCCCGACTCCCGACTCCCTAGTCTTTTCATCCTTCGTTGTCCGCGATCGGCGTTCGCGCAGCGTGGCCAAAGGCCTCAGCCGCGCCAAAGGCGATCGCATCTAACTGCTGCCAGTCATTGATAATAATTTTGCCTCCCCGCTTGTAGGTAACCACTGAATTGATGGCATTTATCTTTTTGAACAAACGCACGCATTCTTCATAGGTTATACCTATACTGCGAGCAATTTGATAGTAAGGAAGGTTGATATTTAAGGAGTCTCCCTGAGCAACAGACTCAGTTCCATAGCGAGTTGCATAGTATTGCAGCAGACGCACCAGTCGTACAATTGCCCTTTCAGAAATTAGTCCATGTACGGTGTTATGAATTTGTTGCAGGCGTTGGTTAAAGACTTCCAGGATTCGCAACGCCACTTCTGGGGTATGGCGAATGGTCTCTAACAGCGCCTCTCGTTCTATGGTTAGCACTAGGGAGTCCACCTGACAAATAACTGTTGCGGGTGCAATACCATTACCAAAAATTGCCGGAGCCGCAAAAATATCACCCTCAGGGATGATGCGCAAAAGGCTTTCTTTACCATTAGTCCCGGTTTTTTTAATTTGCAGGGTTCCCTTGATTAAGGCATAGAGTTGGCAGGGGAGGCGATCGCCCTCGTAGATCACAATCTCATCCCGAAAATAAGCCCGTACATTGGTATAAGGCTGAAGATTCTCTAGCGCTGAGGTTTCTAGGTCTTTCAGCACCCAGACTTGAGCTAATTGTTCTATTGAGACCATGCCTACCAGTCCTTTGACAGTGTTTGATAGTTATAGTATTTCTGAATTTGGTAGGGAGCAGGGAACAGGGAACAGGGAGCAGGGAGCAGGGAACAGGGAGCAGGGAACAGGGAACAGGGAACAGGGAACAGGGAACAGGGAACAAGGAGAAGAGTGTGGGGAGAGGGGGTAGTGTGGGGAGAGAGGGGAGAGCACAAGAGTGTGGGGAGAGGGAGGAGAGGGAAGAATTAGTTTGAGATTAATTTGGTATCTTTAAATACTTTTTTTCTAATGGTCTTGATGCATATCCTCATCTGACTCCCCATTTCCCCATCTCCCCATTTCCCCATCTCCCCATCTCCCCATCTCCCCATCTCCCCACACTTCCCTCCCTTTCCCTACTCCCTACTCCCTTTGCTATTACTCCGTTTATGAGCTAGCTCAAGGACAGGGCTAACTTTTTCTGTCACAGTAAAAGTAGCAACGAGTTCAGAGATATTTACCAATCTTAGAAGTTTCTAAATTTGAGATGAGGAAAGGATAATGGTTAATGCGATCGCTACAGCAAACACATCGTTTAGCACTCCCCTACAAAAATTAGCTGACTATCCAGATACAGGGATGATTAGCAAAGTTTTGCTCAAGGATAACAATTGCCAATACACCCTATTGTGTTTGGCAAAAGGTACAGCAATTGAGGAGCATACTTCACCTCGTAATGCCGCAATCACGGTAATTGAAGGGAAAGGAATTCTGACCTTAGACCAGAAAGAGATTACCTTAGAACCAGGAGTCTTTATCTTTATACCGGCTTTTGCACCTCATAAGTTACAAGCCCAAGAGAATCTGAAATTTTTGCTAACCCTCTCCGAAAAGCCCAAACCGGTGAATCAGGTGAGCCAAGAAACTATAGATATCATCAAGTCCACAGCTCCCCTGCTCAAAAAGAATGGTAAGCAAATTACTACTCGGATGTATGAAATCATGTTTCACAACCATCCAGAGGTAAAAGCACAGTTTGATATGTCAGCTCAAGCCAATGGTTCTCAACCAGCTAAGTTAGCGACAGCAGTCTATAGTTATGCTACCAAAATTGATAATATGGAGGCTTTAAAATCCATGGTTGAGGTGATTGCTCATCGTCATGTAAAAACCCATGTTAAACCAGAACAATATCCCATTGTGGGAGAGAGTCTACTACAAGCGATGAAGGATGTGTTGCATGAAGCGGCGACAGAGGAAGTGATAGCAGCTTGGACAGAAGCTTATCAGATATTAGCTGATGTTTTTATTAACCGAGAACATCAAATCTATCAATCATTATAGCAATCTAGGAGTAGGGAGTAGGGAGTAGGGAGTAGGGAGTAGGGAGTCGGGAGTCGGGAACAGCGATGCATCGCTTCTGCCTTCTGCCTTCTGCCTTCTGCCTTGCTGTTGTGCATTTTAAATGCACAACAACTTAGTTTAAATTACCAGCAGTCAAAACTTGCTCAACGGTTAACATCAGCTCAGGAAACGTAGGTGATGTTAACCGTTGATTTCCAGTTAACACTGTTTCCTGATATAACCCTTCCTCTAACACCAGCAGTGAAACCTTTTTCTTCGGGGGGTCAACAATCCAATATTCAATGATTCCCAAGGCAGCATACTCTGAACGTTTGTAACGATAATCTCGCTTAACAGAATCAGGACTCACCACCTCTACTGCTAATAATGGAGGAGTATCACATACTGCTGAGTGATCTAGCAATGCCATTACCTGATCTTTGGTTACCACATAGACATCACTTAGCCGTGACTTGCGCCATCCTGTCCGAATTCTAGCTTCTTTAAAACACAGCCAAGGCAAACCCAAACGATTAATTTCTGCTTCCAATACTTGTTCAATAAACTTAGCAATCAGCAGATGCCTAAAGGTTGGTGGATTCATGATTTCTAACCTCCCATCCACCAATTCATAGCGGTTGTCGGTACCATCATCATAGTTGAGGTATTCTTCAAAGGTGTATAATCCTTCTGTGGTTATAGTTGTCATGTTGAGCAATCCGGGAAAGTTTACATTTGGTAATCTATAGCAAAGGGAACAGGGAGTAGGGAGTAGGGAGTACGGAGTAGGGAGTAGGGAGTAGGGAGTAGGGAATAGGGCATCACAAATTCTCACAATTCAATTAGGATACCTATATATAGGGTTTATAAATAGGTCATGAACAATCTTGCTGATTTTTAAGAACACCAAAAAATCATCCAAGCTCTTTCCTACTGCTCCGAACGCGCCCCGCGTGGCCTACAGTCCCTGCTCCCTCCTCCCTGCTCCCTTTTCCCATCAATCCTATATTCACAACTCAAATACAAACGCTATATATACCAATCCTAATTGAAACCTCAGAGAAATTAGTCCCACCTAAAAAGCAGTAAGGGGGCGGACGGCTATACCCGTTAGGCTAAACCCAACTGCCCACCAGGCAATAGAGATGGCGTTGCTTAATAATGGAATGATTTTAAGAGTTTTGTGGAATGGGCATGTTGGTGGAACGGGCATCTTGCCTGTTCCTTAGATTGTCGGGCATGTTGGTGGAATGGGCATGTTGGTGGAATGGGCATCTTGCTGGAACGGGCATGTTGGTGGAACGGGCATGTTGGTGGAATGGGCATGTTGGTGGAACGGGCATGTTGGTGGAACGGGCATGTTGGTGGAATGGGCATGTTGGTGGAATGGGCATGTTGGTGGAATGGGCATGTTGGTGGAATGGGCATGTTGGTGGAATGGGCATGTTGGTGGAATGGGCATCTTGCCCGTTACAATTCCCAGACGGCCAGGATGCCCACCCCACTCCTATTCATCCCTTGATTCAGCAATTGCCTTGCATTCAGCTATCAGCCATTGGCCAACGGCTGACGGCTGACGGCTGACGGCTGAATGCTTACGAAAAATAATCCGAGTTGAAAATTCCTAAAAATATTACGATATATTTCATTGTTGAAAATCCCGAAAAATATTACGATATATTTCATTTTTCGGGATTTGCTCTCTTTCTTTGTTTTTCATGTTAGTGTTATTTTGGTGGCAGTTAGAAGTATAGAAAAGGTATTTCCCTATTCCATCATTCAACTCCAAGGGTACTCCCGTTATAGTCGAAGACTTAGCGGTAGGGGAATTGGAGAATGAATTTGTAGCGTATCTTGCCTATTTTTGTTAGGATAAGATTACACGATTAGCAAGATTGCTATCGATCACAATCCCAAAATTAAACGATTAAGGGACACGAAGCAATCAGAGTTTTCTCAGGTTCCAATATATGCATTAAAAGACAAGCTGAAAAGCCTCTGTCGCATGGAATTAAGCTGATCATAAACATACAAGTAACCCCAAGGATTTTATCGGAGGGTCTAGAGGCTGTTTGGTTCAGCCGTTAAGGGTTTTATACTCTTAAGAATCCCTCGCTATAATCTTCGATTTAGCGACGGGAGTATCAAAGTCTTCTGGTCAAGATTATCCTCCAATTATTAGGCGGGATAGATACTAGCTATGTTGGAACATGTTCTCTCGTTTCTTAAGGAACAACTCAACAGCTACATCCGAGTAAAAACCGGAGGTCAGGCTTTTGAGGTCTTATTTCTTCAGGATCGCAACGGGAAAGAAGTTTCCTTAGAAGAGAATGCCATTACTACCTTATTAGTTAACTTAGAAGAAGACTATACCTTTCGTTCTGGTGCTGCCTATGACCGGATGCCTAATCAAGGGGGGAAGCAGCAAAACAACCCTAAT
>NZ_JAAHIE010000180.1:0-12723 GCF_010671945.1 Moorena sp. SIO4E2 | reverse complement strand
AATTCTAAATTCTAAATTCTAAATTCTAAATTCTAAATTCTAAATTCTAAATTCTAAATTCTAAATTCTAAATTCTAAATTCTAAATTCTAAATTCTAAATTCTAAATTCTAAATTCTAAATTCTAAATTGTTGAATGAAAACTGATCCGATAGCAGCACAGGAGCAAAGGACAGGGTGGTTGTTGGTAACACCAGCATTGTTACTACTGCTGCTAGTCTATGGCTATCCTATTTTGCGTTCGTTCTGGTTAAGTTTGTTCACTAAGAACCTAGGGACACAGCTACAACCGGTCTTTTCTGGTCTCAATAATTATGGGCGAATGATGGGGGATGGTCGCTTCTGGCAGAGTCTCTGGAATACTGTGATTTTTACCTCAGTATCTGTTGCTCTGGAACTGGTGTTAGGAATTGCGATCGCATTAATTTTAAATCAAACCTTTAAAGGAAGGGGTATTGTGCGCACCATCGCTATCCTGCCTTGGGCCTTGCCAACTGCTTTGATCGGTCTAGTATGGGCTTGGATGTTTAATGACCAGTTTGGGGTTTGGAATGATATCTTACTGCGTCTAGGTATTATTCAAGACGGAATCAACTGGCTAGGATACCCTACAACAGCGATGATGGCAGTGATTGCCGCAGACGTTTGGAAAACTACACCCTTCATCAGCATTTTGCTCCTAGCTGGCTTGCAGTCTATTCCCCAAGACCTATACGAAGCCCATGCCCTAGACGGTGCTACCCCCTGGCAAAGTTTCAAGCAAATTACTCTACCGCTATTGACGCCCCAAATCCTAATTTCCCTACTGTTCCGCTTTGCCCAAGCTTTCGGAGTCTTCGACCTGATCAAAGTGATGACTGGAGGTGGTCCGGGAGGAGCTACAGAAGTTGTATCTCTCTACATCTATACCACTGTCATGGATTATCTAGACTTTGGTTATGGTGCTGCCCTTGTGGTAGTAACCTTTTTGATACTGGTAACCACGGTGGTAATTATAGCCCTAGGCTCACGCAACTAATGACTATTCTGCCTCAGGAGTTACGCAAAGCCCCCTAAATCCCCCAATTCTGGGGGACTTTGACATCATTCCCCCCCAAATTTGGTGGTTAGGGGGGCAAAACCAACTCAACTTCGTAAGTCCTATGCCTAACTCATCATCCCCTCAACCGAAAACAAAACAAATTAACATTATCAAACTAATTATCCTGCCCCTAGGAATCATCTTATTGATAATTTTCTGCCTAGCACCACTCCTTTGGCAATTCCTCACTTCCATCAAAGTCAACCAAGATATCTCTTCCCTTCCCAATATTTATTTCCCTAAGCGGTATACACTTGACCACTATATAAACTTATTTACCCTGCGCCCCCTAGTCCACTATATTTTCAACAGCGCCTTTGTATCAATTACTTCCACACTATTGTGTTTAGGGATAGGAACTCCCGCTGCTTACGCCTTAGCACGGTTAACCCTAAGGGCAGAAAAAATCATCATTGCTGGGATTATCATTATCACATTATTTCCCTTTATTTTGATATTCCTAGGACTCCTGGAACTTATCAAAATTATTAAACTAGGGAATAATTATCTAAGCCTGATTATTTCCTATACAGCTATCAACCTTCCTCTCACCCTATTAGTGATGCGCAGCTTTTTTCAACAGCTACCGCCAGAGCTAGAAGATGCTGCTAAAGTCGATGGCTATAGCACCTGGCAAATGCTAATCCAAATTCTATTACCCCTAACCGTTCCAGCTTTAGTAACAACAGGAATACTTACCTTTATTTTTGCTTGGAATGAATTTATTTTAGCCCTCACTTTCATTAGCCAAGAATCTCTGAAAACCCTGCCCGTTGCTGCGGCTCAGTTAAGTGGTTCTCTGGGAAAAGAGATTCCCTACGGTTCCATTGCGGCTATGACAGTTATAGGAACATTTCCCCTAGTGGTATTAGTAATGTTTTTCCAAGGTAAAATTGTCCAAGGTTTAACATCGGGAGCAGTTAAGGGTTGACTCTTTGGGGGTTGAAGGTTTGGAGGGTTGAAGGTTGAAGGTTGGAGGTTGGAGGTTGGAGGGTTGAAGGTTGGAGGTTGGAGGTTGGAGGTTTGGAGGGTTGGAGGGGTGGAGGTTGGAGGGTTGGAGGGTTGGAGGGTTGGAGGGTTGGAGGGTTGGAGGGTTGGAGGGTTGGAGGGTTGGAGGGTTGGAGGTTGGAGGTTGGAGGTTGGAGGTTGTTCGGCCTTGGCGTTCTTTGTAGGGAAGGTTTTAAGATTGAATTTTTTAAGATTGAATCTTTTGAGTTTGGAAGAGTATGGGAACGATAAAACGATTTGAAGAAATTCAGGGATGGCAGACAGCACGGGAGTTGACAAGGTTGGTTTACGCACTTTCAAAGGAGGGAGCGTTTTCCCGTGATTTTGGTTTGTGCAACCAGATGCGTCGTGCAGCGGTTTCTATCATGTCAAATATTGCTGAGGGCTTTGAGAGTCGGACACAACGTCTTTTTATTGAGTTTTTAGGTCGAGCTAGAGGCTCTGCGGGTGAATTACGTTCTCAAGCCTATGTTGCTCTTGATGCTGGTTACATTCATCAATCTCAGTTTACACAACTATTTGATCTATGCCAGAAGTGCAGCCGACAAATTACAGGATTCATGGCATATCTAAAAACCTACCCTGAGCAAAACCGACTCCGCGAGGATGAAGGAGATTATCGTATTGATTGACAGTTTTGAAACTTGACCCCCCTAAGATCGTTTCTATTTGCATCTGAATTGTAAACATTGATGGGTAGATGGAGGGAGAGGGGAATTTTCCCGCGAATTTTGCCTAATTGCAAAAGCGATGTAGCGCGGTCTTGGGGAGGCAGTGCGGTCTTGGAAAGGTAATGCGATCGCGTTCGCACACAGCTCCAAAATCATCAGCGACTGTATCAAGACAGTGATATCCACGCTCAACTTTTCACCTAAAAACCTTCAACCAAATAACCTTCAACCAAATAACCTTCAACCAAATAACCTTCAACCTTCAACCAAATAACCTTCAACCAAATAACCTCCAAACCTCCAAACCTCCAGATAGTATGCCTAAACTAGAACTACATAATATTAATAAAATCTACAAGACTAACAAGGGTAACGTCATCCCAGTTAACGACATTAGCTTAGAAGTGGATGAAGGAGAATTTCTGACCCTACTTGGGCCATCGGGATGTGGTAAATCTACGATGCTGCGACTAATTGCTGGGTTAGAGCAACCCACCCATGGCAAAGTAGTTATCAATGGACGGGATGTTACTCATGTTAGACCAGGCGATCGCAATATCGCTATGGTTTTCCAAAGCTATGCTCTCTATCCTCATATGACCGTATATGACAATATGGCCGCTAGTCTGAAACTCCATAAAGTCCCTTCTGACCAAATTCGGAGCCTGGTGCAGGAAGTAGCTGGTAAACTGGGACTGGAAAATTTGATGGAGCGTAAGCCTAGTCAGCTATCTGGTGGTCAGCGCCAGCGGGTTGCTCTGGGCAGGGCATTGGTGCGACAACCGGCTGTGTTTTTGTTAGACGAACCTCTGAGTAACTTGGATGCTTTGCTGCGAGAGCAAGTTAGGGCGGATTTGAAGCAGCTATTTGTTGCTCAAAAGGCACCAGTGGTTTATGTTACTCATGACCAAACCGAAGCGATGACCCTCTCAACCAAGATTGCGGTGTTATCTGAGGGTAAGCTGCAACAGCTAGATACACCCCAGGGCATTTACAAGCAGCCAGCAAATCAGTTTGTGGCTAGTTTTGTCGGTTCTCCCCAAATGAACTTACTGACACTTCACTGTCAGGGGAATTATGCCATCTTGGGTGAGGTCAAAATTCCTTTGCCAAATTTGCCTAAAGTGCCGCCACAGATTGTCCTAGGTATCCGCCCAGAAGATGTGGCCTTAGCTCAACCAGAGGATAAATATAGGATTGAGGGTCGCATCTACCTCGTGGAAAATCTAGGCATGCATAATTTAATTAGTGTTCGGGTGAAGGGGTCAGACTCTCTCAGTATCCGAGGGTTATTACCTAATAATTTAACTTGGGAAACCGAAGAAGTGACCCTGGCTATATCACCCCAGTTGATTCACTGGTTTGATAGTGAAACATGCGTTCGCTTAGGGTCTCTTTAGAGCATCCAGTAGCGGCTCTTTGAGAGCATTGGATTTTCCACAAACTTTACCCACTATAGCAGAAACAATCAACTAAACATATTAAGAAATATGTAGAAAATGGAGCCCTAGCAAGGAGAGGGCAGGGACCAGAGCACAGTAATGTAAACAATAATGTAAACAATGTTTATATTTTGACAGTGAAAACTAATTTTGATAAAATAAATAGGGTATAATTAATGATGATTGTCATCAAGTTACAGTCACACCAACCCGTCAATGCTCTATAGTCTAAAGCTACATAGGGTTAAACGCGATCGCTAAACCGTAAACTAAACCGTAAACTAAACCGTAAACTAAACCATAAACTTAGTTTCGCCAAAACCCCATTATTAATTAAATGGAGGGCAAAATGTCCCCAAACCCCCTGACTGTTATTGTCAAGATAAAGCCTGGAGAAGAGGCAGAACTAAAATCAATTCTCGAAGCAATTGACTCGGATCCAGAAAATAATCCCTATGTTCGCTTTCCTGAGAGCCGTAACACCCACTTGGCGCGTTTTGCCATCCTCAATGATCCTGATAATGGACCGCGCTTGCTCTTTTCGAGCAATTATGATGGTGACTTAGATAGCTACCTAAATGAAATAATTCAGATATCACCAGGAATGGATAGCCTATGGGAAAAATGCCAAGGCTATACCGGCAAGCCACAATTCTCTGAATTTATTAACGAACACTCCTATCAGCCCGAAGCCTTCTACATCGCCTTCCGTAACGAAACAGTCGAAAGCCTCAAGAACTACATCGCAATTCGGAAACATATTGAAAATTTCTTAGATCTTAAGGATGTCGCTAACTACCTAGATTGTTCAGGAGTAAAGCCATTTTTAGATAAAGTTGCCCAGGTTTCTCAAACTAATACCTGGTGGGAAGTTGTGGGATTGAATGGATTAAAGATATTGAGAGGATTGGTAGCTCTGGTTCAAGGGATATTGAACCTAATTCGCGAAATCCTCTTGGTTATAATAAATTTTCTGGCTAGCATACTGGGCAAACCGGAAAATAGAAGTGAAATTGGACAATATACTAGTGTAAAAGCTGATCTCGCTCAAAGTCAGCTTCTGGCCAACGCAGAAGATCGTTTTGTCCAGAACTCAATGAATCACCTTGTAGACATTAAGCCTGAGCGAATCAAGCGTCTGAAGATAGTATTGTTTCTTGTTAATTGGGCTGGACAATATCTATTTCCCCCGGCATCCCTAGCTAATATCACTACAATTCATTTTGCCCGTTGGCTGATTATTGATGAAGGGAAACGTTTACTATTTTTAAGTAATTATGATGGCTCCTGGGATAATTATCTGAATGATTTTGTTGATCGAGCCAGCGACGGATTAAACTCCATTTGGAACAACACAATGACTTATCCAGAGGGAGGCGCTCAGGATATCGGGGCGTTCAAACAATATTTCCGAGATTACCAAACCCCATCCCTATTCTACTACAGTGCCTATCCTGAGCAAACTGTCCAAACTAGTTTGAGAGACCAACAAATTAGCAAAATGATCGGGACAAATTTTGATCGAGCTGCGATTGAGGAATGGTTAAAACTGCTCTAACGGTTTGTTGATAACGGTTTCTTGAAACAGCTACTGAATAGAATAATTAATCGTCAGCTGGATGCAGCGATAACTCAGAGATAACTCTGTAACTCTAAACCCAGAAACGAGGGAAGTGACCATGTCAGAATTAACGCCAGAAGCACGGGAAGATATTCAGGGAATTATATTGAGTGGTTATGGGCATCTGCGCTATGCCTTATATTTATTTGTTCAAATCAAGAACCCTAAACAAGCTCAGGCATGGTTAAACACTATTATCCCGGAAATCACCACAGGTAAATTGTGGCCAAAACGACCAGATGGAACCACGGAAAAACCTGAATCTACCTTGAACATTGCCTTTACCCACAAAGGATTGCAGGCTCTTAACCTACCACAGCACACTCTCGAAACCTTTTCCAGGGAATTAATAGAAGGGATAGCCACTTCAAAACGTTCTCGTATATTAGGAGATACGGCAGAAAGTGCTCCAGATAAATGGGATGTCGGTGGCTCAAATAATGAAGAGATTCATATGCTGTTGGTCCTTTATGGATTAGACCCCGAAAGCCTCGCCCAGCGGCGCAACCAATTGCTTCAAGATCAAGAAGATAATCTAGTGGTTGTGGCAGAAGAGCCTGGGTTTAGAGGTACTAGTAATAAGGAGCATTTTGGCTTTAACGACAGTATTTCCCAGCCGATCATTGAGGGGACTCGAAACAACCAAAACCCTAATCAAGATGTGGTTAGGACTGGGGAGTTTATCCTGGGCTATCCCAATCAATACGATTTCTTGCCTGCTACCCCATCTGTGCCAGTAGACCAGGATAGTGATAATATCTTGCCCAGTTTTCCAGGTACAGAGCTGTCAGAGTTCAAAGATTTCGGGCGTCATGGAACTTACCTGGTATACCGGAAGCTAGCTCAGGATGTAGCTGGCTTTTGGCAATTTATTGCCCAACAAGGACATGATGGCGAGGGTTGTCCCCATGCTCCAACCATGAGCTTGCTTGCAGCTAAGTTAGTAGGACGTTGGCCCAGTGGTACGCCCCTAGTGCTTGCCCCAGACCAGGATAACCCAGAGATTCAGGACAAGAATCAGTTCAAGTACTTACCAGAAGATAAGGAGGGTTATCGTTGCCCCATCGGTGCTCACATCCGTCGTAGCAACCCCAGAGATTCCTTTCTAGATGCCACCCCAGAGAATTCCTTCAAACTATCCAATCGGCATCGGATTATTCGACGGGGAGCCCTTTACGGAGAACCTCTATTCCCCATCGATGATATCGAAAACGGTCAGTTGCCTGTGGATATCGAGGATGATGGCAAGCCCCGAGGACTGCATTTCTTCAGTATTAATGCTAATATTAGGCGTCAATTTGAGTTTCTTCAGGAAACTTGGTGTAACAATCCTCGATTTAACCGTTTATATGGTAACAAAGACCCGATCATCGGAGATAATGACGGTTCTGGTCATATGACCATTCAGCGTTCACTGATTCGTAAACGAATTAATAACCTACCTCGATTTGTAACCGTCAAGGGGGGTGGATACTTTTTTATGCCAAGTATCACCGCCATGCAATTTATGGTTAATTTTGCCTGAGTTGTCAAATTCCAGACCTGTTAAAAACGCTATATAGTGCTTTCTAGCGTAATCAGGTACATAGGATTTTTTACCTATTGCCTATTGCTAGCATGCCTATTGCCTCTTTCCCCTTGCCTATTCTCTGTTCCCTGTTCCCTGTTCCCTGTTCCCTGTTCCCTAAAATCACAAAATTGAAAACCACTATAGTGCATCACAAGTTATGATTCCATTTGCTCTAACCTTTGCAGCAGTTTTTTCTCTGGGAGCTGGGTTGATCTCCCTGTTAACCGTAATGCCTCAGCTTGGTAAGCTAGGCAAGACTATCTCTGAGTCCTTTACCCAAGCCCCTGGGCTGGATTTGATCTTATCAGTGATAGTGTGGATTCCCTGGCTGATCAGTGGACTACTTGTAGGCTGGGTGGGGGTTTTGGCTGCCCTAGTCGGTCAAATATTAGCGCTACAGTTGTGGATTGTTGCTCATGAATTAGTCCATTCTGAGGCAGTACAAGGACCGAGAATTGTTAGCTACCTCAATCAGCGGTTTGGCTGGTGGCGAAACCACTTGGCATTATGGGTGACAGCTGTCAGTGTGCCAGTGTTTTTTTTGATTCGCCTTGCTCAAATAGTCTTGTATCCATTCCTGATCTGGTTACTCGGCTTCCCAACTTACAAGCACAGTGAATGGGTCAATGTCAGTCGCCAGAAGTTTGAAGGCTTAGTTGGTCATGATCTAATTTGGTGCCTTTACTGTGACTGGATGACTGGGGTGTATTCCCTTGGTGCTGAAATGTTGAGGAATGTGGAATCTTTCTGGTGTCCGATCCGCTTTTACAATGACAAAAAATGCGAGAACTGTCGGCTCGATTTCCCAGATATCGATGGCGGTTGGGTTGCCAAAGACAGCACCATGGCAGACGTTGTACAAACAATAGAAGACAATATGCCTAGCGATCGCCAATGGACATGGTTTGGTCACCCAGATCGAGGGAATAGGGAGTAGGGAGTAGGCAAAAGGCAAGAGGCAAAAGGCAAGAGGCAAAAGGCAAGAGGCAAGAGGCAAAAGGCAAGAGGCAAGAGGCAAAAGGCAAGAGGCAAGAGGCAAAATGGAGCTTCGGAGCAGCGATGTAGTGCGGTCTTGGGGGTTTCCAAGCCAGTTGCTCCCCACACTTGCCACACTTGCCACACTTGCCACACTTCCTAAACTTCTCTATCTTTCCCGACTCCCGACTCCCGACTCCCGACTCCCGACTCCCTGCTCCCTACTTCGGCAAGACATCTAGGGGAAAAATCGAGAAAAATTCTTCTGTTGTCGGTTCTTTATGGGGGACATTATTCAGTTGGTTTCGTAGCCGAGAAATTAACTCGTAAACCTGCTTGCGAGGACGGTTAATTCCCCCTAAAGGTCTATGCTCTGGTAGAGAATGCCATGGGGTGTAGGACAAATCTTCACAGAATTTGATTTGCTCAGGAGATTCAAAGGTCTGAGCAGGAATCTTGAGAGTAGCTATTTTTTGATAGGGTGATTTCCAATCGATGGTGGGGTCTTCAATTGGCATCTTATCGGCATCGGTCTGAAACTGAATTAAGAAATCAAAGCAAGCTTCTTTATTGTTAAGATGTTCCCGGATTGCGTCGCGGAGATAGTTTTCTGTTTTAGGAATCGACTTAGAACTAGTTGAGATATTATCAGGAGAAGGCTTCAGGGAAAATTTAATCGCTCCTGACCCATATTTGTATGGGGTTGTACTCCAATATTGAGATTCTAATGGACTGCGAATTTTAGACAACCGAATCCTTAGTCCGATCTGGATCTCACGCCAGCGCCATTTAAATGGATTAAGTCCAGTTATGAAAAACTTTAAGGGGTTCCGGCTTCCGGAACGTTCAATTTCTGCAAAAAACTCAATGTAGTCTTTGGCATTGCGAACTACGAAAAGCGGGTGGTCTATTAGCAAAAAATCTTGGGTTTCCTCATATTTTTCATCCTCCAAGACTTTGTCTCCTGGTACACCCATCAGTTTAACCGCCATACCATGGGCATCACCTCTGGTATCCTTCTGCTCACTGAAATTTGAGAAGCGAATACAAGCGGGGAAACGCTTACCTGGTTCTTTAAAAATACCAACTCTAATCTTGTCATCCTTAGGGAGGTTAGGGTCAATGATAAATTCTCCTCTAACACAACCATGAGCTTTGGGATGTTCTCCCCGTTTTACAGGAGGATGTTTGTCAATAAGTCGTTCACTGATTTGGGCAATTTCACGAGTAGCTTCGTCTTCTTCGGGCGGTACGTTTTCTTGACCAATTTCTAATTGAGTCATCGGTTTCGCCTCTTTTACTCCTTTGGCTTTTTAGTATTATAGCATTAGGGTAGGGAGTAGGGAGTAGTATTTAGTTTTATCGTTTGTTATTTAAGTATTAGTTATAAGGTCAGCTATCAGCTATCAGCTATCAGGCGAGAGAACTCCAGGGGGTCGGATTAGTAAAAGGAGCAGGAATTTTCAAGCAGCCGTAGCAGCATCCCGCAGCTTTTTTACTACCTCCCGTTGATTAGCTGACTGCTGACTGCTTTTCGCGTAGCGTGCGCGTAGCGCATTAGCTAAATGCTTACAGTAAATGTTGTTTGCCCACCGTAGATTTGTTTACTGTTCTATTGGGATTAATCCTAGGTGGGCAGTGTTTACTAACTTGATTGGTTTGCTGATCTGATTTGTCTCAACCACTGCCCACCCTACGTTAGCTTACTATTTTGATTAATCTTAGGTGGGCAGTGTCTAGTAACTTGATTGGCTGGCTGATTTGATCTGTCTGGTGCACTGCCCACCCTACGTGAACTACTATTGTTATTAATCCTCGGTGGGCAGTACCTACTAACTTAGCTTAACCAAGTAGTAGCAAAGAACTTATCTTGATTATTCCAAAGTTCAACGAGATCAGACTGACCATCACCATTGACATCGGTAACTAAGTAATCAGTATCCTCTCGAAAATCCCCTACTTGTGTATTACTGCCGAGGCTAAATCCACCGTTACCATCACTAATCCAAGTCGCAGCAAAGAAATTATTGTTATTATTCCAGACCTCGACTAGATCAGAGTCACCATCTCCATTGACATCGGTAACTAAGTACTGAGTATCGTCTCGAAAATCCCCGACTCTGGTATTACCGCCGAAGTTAAATCCACCGTTACCATCACTAATCCAAGTCGCAGCAAAGAAACTATTGTTACTATTCCAAACCTCGACTAGATCAGAATCACCATCGCCATTGACATCGGCGACTAAGTAATCAGTATCCTCTCGAAAATCCCCGACTCTGGTATTACCGGCGAAGTCAAATTCACCGTTACCATTACTAATCCAAGTCGCAGCAAAGAAACTATTGTTACTATTCCAAAGCTCGACTAGATCAGAATCACCATCGCCATTGACATCGGTAACTAAGTAATCAGTATCGTCTCGAAAATCCCCGACTCTGGTATTACCGCCGAAGTTAAATCCACCGTTACCATTACTAATCCAAGTCGCAGCAAAGAAACTATTGTTACTATTCCAAATCTCGACTAGATCAGAATCACCATCGCCATTGACATCGGTGACTAAGTAATCAGTATCGGCTCGAAAATCCCCGACTCTGGTATTACCGCCGAAGTTAAATTCACCGTTACCATTACTAATCCAAGTCGCAGCAAAGAAACTATTGTTACTATTCCAAAGCTCGACTAGATCAGAGTCACCATCCCCATTGACATCGGTAACTAAGTACTTAGTATCATCTCGAAAATCCCCGACTCTGGTATTACCGCCGAAGTTAAATCCACCGTTACCATTACTAATCCAAGTCGCAGCAAAGAAACTATCTGTATCATTCCAAAGCTCGACTAGATCAGACTGACCATCACCATTTACATCGGTAACTAAGTAATTAGTATCGACTCGAAAGTCCCCGACTGGAGTTGTTGAACCTAGAGAAAACATTTAACTTGCACTCCTGTCATATGATTGACACGATAAATACAGTACGGCAATCGTACTTTGATACTCCCCGCTCTTAAAAAACGGGGATTTTTGGCTCAAGGATTCGACTTGCTATGACAGGTTTACACGAAGCACAGTAGAGGTCAAATCTCCGCCAGTATTTAGATATTGAATCCTGTTTCCGTGTGGCACACCGTGTTTGATAGATGACCAACACATTTATATAATATCTAATTGAATCTAGATTTCATTTATAGTACCATTAACTTAATTTTTATGAATAAAAATTAAGTTAATTTAATTTACGGCGGTTTGTATAACTAAGAAGTACAGTAACAATAATGAGCGTAAGCATTCAGCCGTCAGCGGTCAGCCGTGAGCTAAAAGCTCACGCTACTTGAGGTGCTTTCCGTAACACAGATTAAACGAATACTTACCTGTTTTCTTGATGCAAAGCGCGAGTGGGGGAAACCACGGCAGACCGCGAGTGGCGCATGGGTCTGTGTGCGGAACCTGCGTCCGCACCGCTGTTTGCCCCGTGGGAACCCCCGCAGGTCGGCACTGCCTCCCCTGTTCCGAAGCTGCATCGCTTATTCAAAAGCTGTTCGGTGTAGCTTGCCCATAGCCCATAAGCACATCAAGTAGCGTGGGCTATGCCCAGTGGCCAAAGGCCTTTGGCTGATAGCTGTTCGCGTTCGCGAAGCGTCGGCTTTGCCGAAAGCGTGGCCAAAGGCCTTTGGCTGATAGCTGAATGCTTACTAGTTAACAGTTTGTCTACCTGTTGGAATTCTGATTCACTGCCGCCCTGGGTGATATCCCCAGTAAACATTACCAAATCCAAAGGGCCGACCTGTTCACAAAGGTACTCTAAATCATTGAAGAAAATTTCCTCAACATTTGGCCAGAGATTCTCTAAGCCATCCATACCCAAATGGAGGTCAGTCAGATGTAACCACCTAAAGATCACCTCCCTGTGATCTGAGGTTTGGTTTAATTCCGTTGAATAACTCACCGAATATATTTTATTTAACTAAATAGTATTTAATCTATGTAGATGCATCAAACCCAATCTGGACTTATTCTAACACAGGAAAATATAGGGAGCAGGGAGTAGAGAGTAGGGAACAGGGAGCAGGGAGCAGGGAGTAGGAAGCAGGGAGTAGGGAAAAAAAATATCACAATTTATTACTTTACCGATTTAATATTACCAGCGCTATCGATAAAATTACTCCCAAAAAAATGGTACTCTCTGAAATATATCTATGCGATTGACCTATGGTAACGCTACGGGAACGCTAACTAATATTTACGATTTTCCCTGTTCCCTGTTCCCTGTTGCCTGTTGCCTTTAAAAAAACGCGATCGCATTCCTTAATCCGTACATTTTCTTTCAATTACCCTTCTCAAAAAAAAAT
>NZ_JAAHIE010000018.1:0-59392 GCF_010671945.1 Moorena sp. SIO4E2 | reverse complement strand
CTGAATTATTCTGTCCCAAAAATCATCTTTACTGATATCTAATTCAGATGCTGTCTGGGCTTGATCGATTTCTTCTCCAGACACTGTTACGAAATCATCTTTACTGACATCTAATTGATCAGATGCTATCTGGGCTTGATCGATTTCTTCTCCATACACTGTTACAAAATCGTCTTTCATACTGATAACTGTCCAACCACGCTCATTGGCCAAATCAAAAACATTAATATCATCCTCGGACTTTTTATCGTATGGACAGTCAATGTCAGGGTCATCAACAGCATAGGGACATTCACGGGGATCATTATGGTGAAGCAGCATCATTAAAGCTGGACCTTGGTCATCATCAGTGTAGTCAAGCATTTGGAAATCACCACTGGAATTACCAACCGCCATAATTGGTGTTTTCCCAATGTAGCGGTCAATCCCCACGACTTTACCTGCTTTATCGTTAAAAGGTTCCACCAGTTCTCGCTTCTTGAGCAAGACATAAGTTCCATCGTCTTCTGGGTCAATATACTCGGTTTGGGTGGTACTACCAATGATGTTTTCAGGGGGAATACCGTAGGCATCTTCGGCAAAAGAGCGAATGAAATCTGTTCCACCCCCAGAGCAAATATAGACCTTGAAATCATTACTTTGGAGATAATTGACCAGTTCAACCATGGGCTGGAAGGTCAGCTGGATGTATGGAAAGCCAAGGTATGGATGATTTTGTGTATCCAGAAATTCCCTAGCCTCCTGTTTATACTGTTCCGGTGTCATTTCCGGTAGTTCGAGATCTTCTAGGATGACATCCTTTTCAGTTAAAGAAACAAGTGTTTTAAGATCTGGCAATGCATTGCCTAGCCGATCTAGGATAAATAACTCCTGAATATATGCTGGTTTTTCAGTCCACAGGGTTCCATCATTATCAATCGTGACAATGCGTCCGCTCGGAGGAACGTAATTACAACTGTTAGGATTGGTAACCTCTTCCACAAAGTTAATAATCGTGTCTTTAGTCGTACCCTCATTCCAAGATACTAAGGGGTCATAGTCTGCAGCAGCGGGGGGACATGCCACAAAGCCTCCTAGGCAAAAGACTGATAACAGAATTGAGAAGAAAACTAAAAAGGTTCTTTTTTTCATGATCTAAGAGCTGAATTACTTTGTGCCAACCAAAGACATCGTTACTCAGGTAAATTATTTTGTTGATAGAAGCGAAACTTTAAGCATTCAGCATTCAGCTATCAGCTATCAGCTAATGTGTTAGGTCACAGCGTCGTTCGCACAGCGTGGCCAAAGGCCAAAGCCTGTGCCATGCTCCTTGAGGTGCTTATCCCTTATGGGCACGCTACGATACTTTTGAATAAAATAAGCTGTTCCCGTAGGGTGAGCCTTGGCCGTTGGCCACGCTACGCGAATAGCTTACGACTGACGGCTGACGGCTGAATGCTGACGGCTGTTCGCTTAGCGTGCGCGTAGCGCATATGCTGACGCGAAACCCAACATTACAAAGCCTGGTTGTTAGGTTTCGCTTTTGGAGGAAGAAGTAACGAAACTCTCAGAGTTTGAGACCGCTTACTCCAACAGACAAGGGGCTAAAATCCACAAAGATATGCCCTTTTACCCCTTATTGAGTGGAGTATTTGTCCATATCCTCAACAATTTGGTCAATGATTTCGTTAGGATTTAAACCAAAGGGAGGTTGACTGGGCGGATACTCTTCAAAGGTATTCAGGAACTGCTGAACCAGACCTATTGCTGGCAGCATCAAGTAATTCCGGCGAGACCACCATTCATTGTAGTTATTGGAATCGGTATCCGCACGCTCGTAGGGATCCCGACGCAAGTTAAACAGCTTCGGAGCCCGCAGTTCCACAAACGGTTCCCGCCACACATCAAAATAGTGAGCTCGTTGTTCCGAAAAGACTATTTTCCAATCCCCAATGCGAACCCCTGGCAGCTGACCTTCATCATTGAAGTAGATGAAGCCCGGACGCTCTCCTTGCTGGTTATCGGGATCCGTCAAATAGGGCAACTGATTGAAGCCATCGAGATAGGTGCCGCAAAGATTGGTGGATTCATCCGTACAATCTTGCTTCAAGGTGTCTTTGAGGTCATCCACACCAAGAGCAGCCATCAGGGTTGGCACCCAATCCAAGTGAGAGAAAATCTCATGGGATACCGTTCCAGCGGGGATATGATCAGGCCAGCGTACCAGTGCTGGGACGCGGTAGCCGCCTTCCCAGTTGGTGTTCTTCTCACCCCGGAACGGGGTCAGACCGCCATCAGGCCATTGGTTGTAATGGGGACCGTTGTCCGTTGTATAGATGACAATCGTATTGTCGGCAATGCCCAGATCCTTCAGCAGGTCGAGCAACTCTCCTACATGGCCATCATGTTCTAGCATGCCATCACCGTAGAAGTTCTGACCGCTGATTCCCTTGACCTCATCACTAATGTGGGTATAGTAATGCATCCGGGTGGAGTTAAACCAGGTAAAGAAGGGCTTCTGGTTTTCCACCGCTGTTTCAATGAACTCCTTCGTCCGGTCTAGGAATTCCCGATCTACGGTCTTCATGCGCTCAATGTTGAGCGATCCCGTATCATAACATTCCTGATAGCCCAACTCGCCAAAGCGTTTTGAATAGTCTGGATCTCCAATGATCGGTTCCTCGTGATATTCACCAGGCGTTGCTTTGCAATCCAGAACTCCGCGAGGTCCAACATTTTTGGCATACCAGCCATCTGGTCCGCCCGGATAGTCCACATTCTCCGGCTCTTCTTCTGCATTTAAGTGATAGAGGTTGCCAAAGAATTCGTCAAAGCCATGCACTGTGGGCAGAAACTGGTTCATATCCCCCAGGTGGTTTTTGCCAAACTGTCCGGATGTGTAACCCAAGGGCTTCAGCATTTCTGCCAAGGTGGGGTCTTCGTCCTGGATGCCATAGGGTGTTCCTGGGAAACCGACTTTCAGCAAGCCAGTCCGTAAAGCACTTTGCCCAGTGATAAAAGCTGCCCGACCGGCGGTACAGCTTTGCTCGGCGTAGTAGTCCGTAAACAGCATGCCCTCATTGGCAATGCGGTCGATGTTGGGCGTGTCGTAACCGACAATGCCCTTTTCATAAGCACTGACATTAGTCCAACCAATGTCATCTCCCATAATCACCAGGATGTTGGGCTGGCCTTCTGTGTCGGCAAGTGCGATTCCCTGGTTAGTCACTGGGAGGAAACCTACTAGGGTAAAGGTGATCGTTAGTAGGATCGCCATCACCCCATTGAATAATCGCTTCCCAATCTGGGCATTGTCATGACTGCCCTTGGAGCGATTAGCTCTCAAATATTTCATTAAGGCTACCGTTATATCAAACGTTTAAACTTTTGTGTTGCAAGTTTTATGCACCCGTTTGTTAGTATCTCACAGTTTTTGCATCACAAAACTTTTTTTTTGATTGACTGTGATTGAAAATCTCTTGAGCACTGACCAGATTTTATCTGTCTAAATCAGCTGAAATATAGAGTGGGTAAGGACTTGGCTGATCCAGATCTTTTCTGAAATGAGGATTCCACGAATATATATATATTTCTTATTCAGATCTCCATAAATATATAAGAAAAACTAATGCATTAACATGATTATTATTCTTAAATAATTTACTAGAATAATAATCATTAATATCACCAAAATAAACGTTAATTAATGTTAACAAATCGGGGGGGGTAGTCTAAGTATGATAGGATAGTATTTTAAGCAGTAATAAATTTTAAAATTTATTAAAAATTTAACCTATTCGATACTTAAACTACTATAATGCGTGGCCTGGAAAACCTCGTTAATTAATGTAAAAAAAACGGCAATTTTATTTTAAGTATGATAAGATAGTATTTTAAGCAGTAAAAAGTATAAAATTTATTAAGAATTGGGTATATCCGGTAATTGTTCTGGTAAGATGCTAATTTTGAAGTAAGCATTCAGGTATCAGCCATTGGCCTATAGCCAAGCTAGGTGAGGTCACAGGCTTGAAGCCTGTGCCACCCATATGCTTACAAAAAAGCGATCGCAAAAAAGCGTCCGCTTCTTATCGACCCAATCAAGGTTTCATGTCTGTATTATCCCAATCATCCCGCACTGATTAAAAAGCGTCCGCTCACAGATACTCAAGGGAGCATGTCAATTTTGTTAATCCCTGTTCAGATCCCCCTAAATCCCCCTTAATAAGGGGGACTTTTAAATCTAATTCCCCCCTTTTTTAAGGGGGGCTAGGGGGGATCTATGTACCTAATTACAAAGGTGACATGCTCACAGATACTCAACATGCCCAACCATTTCCTCTGGCTTATAAGTCTCCTGAATCAAAACTAAGCCTTTGAGCATCAGGAAAACAGCAGGAAAACGCAAGCAAAACAGAGGATGCGATCGCAACCGCCACTATCTTCTTCTAAATACAGTTAAAACTTATTCATAAACCCTGATAAAAACAGTAAATCAACTCCCGGCAATAACCAGGGAGAGCATAGTTCCAAAAGCTGGCGTTGCTGAATCTTTGAATTAATAGGAGTAGAGTGGGCATCCTGCCCGCTCCAAAAGATATCGAACAGGCAAGATGCCTATTCCACAGGTGCGACCCAAGGGCGATTTACTCGCCCATTGGAAAGCGCACCTACTCTTAAAATCATTCCATTATTAAGAGTTTTTAGGTGCGCTTGAGCGATCTAATTATTAAATTCGCGCTTAGGCGCGCGCCTCCTAGGGCGAGTAAATCGCCGTTGGGTCGCATCTTTCGGCAAAGCCGACGCGGGGCGCGAACGGGTCGCATCTGTGGAATCGGCATCTTGCTGTGGAACTGGCATCTTGCCAGTTTCATGATTATTGTCGCATCTGAGGAATCGGCATCTTCCTGTGGAATTGGCATCTTGCCAGTTTCATGATTATTGTCGCATCTGAGGAATCGGCATCTTCCTGTGGAATTGGCATCTTGCCAGTTTAAATATATTGTCGCATCTGTGGAATCGGCATCTTCCTGTGGAATTGGCATCTTGCCAGTTTAAATATATTTTCGCGCGGGCAGGATGCGGCATCAGGCGTGGAACTGGCATCAAGCCAGTTTCAACATATTGTCGGGCGGGCAGGATGCCCACTCTACTCCTATTCAGCGCGAAGATTCAGCAACGCCACTTCCCTTAGAGTCAATAGCTCTCAAATATTTCATAACTGCTCCCGTCTCCATGGTAGTTTCACCTTTGAGTGTTGCAGGTCTTCTGCACCGGTCCTATGTCACTGATGCAGAACATTTGTACTAAAGCTATAGCTCCCTCATCGGTTTTAGCTTGCTCGGATAGTACATAGTTCATAAGTTGTGCAACTTTGACTGTGCAACTTTGACCTGCTGTCTATTTAAGCTTAAACATAAACGGTTCCCCTCAATACTCAAAAATTCCAACTTTACTAACCATAAAAATAAAATAGTCTTTGACGGGACAATAATTAGTTTTATCTATAATTCGTTTTGTTAAGCGTCGTCATATATCGTCTCAAAATCAGGTACAATCGGCTTTTAAGATTCTTGTCTAACTTCTGGTTTCCTCTGCAACGTTTTTGAAGGCAATTCCCCAAACATGACTCTGTAATCTCTAGCAAAATGGCCTCCATTCCAGAAGCCAAATTGGTTAGCCAGGATTTCTACGCTACAACTGTCTGGATCACTTGCCTTCAGGCACCTGCGCACCGCATTCAGCCGTCGCACCTTGAGATAGCGCATGGGACTCATGCCAAATAACTCCTGAAACCCATAGGACAAAGCTGAACTGCTAGAGCCCAATCGTTTGGCTAGCTCCTTCAGGGTCAGGGGTTTTTCCAAGTGGGCTACTATTTCTTGCTCCGCTTGGGCTATCAACTTTCTGCGCCGAGAGGGTTTGAGGGTGGGGGTGGCACTGCCTTGAATCGGAATGGCTTGAATCACCAATGGAACGAGATCATTTGCCACCAGCTGTTGAACATGGGGCTGCTTCAACCAGTCAGGTTGATGTTGCGCCAACCAAAATAGTTCCCGCAGATAGTCCTTGATCTCCCCAATCCGATCGGGCAATATACTCACATGATTTTTGGCGAGGAAGCGATCGTCCAAATCATAGCGCTGCAAGTGATTGGCACAAGCTTCAAAGATTCCCACCGGGATGAATATGTCTACCATCATTCCCACTTGAGGAGTCACGAAGCCCGTTTCCCGTTGCCGATCAAAACCATTCAAATCAGTTTGGGGACACAGGGGCTGACCGTGGCCATAAAAATGGCCTCCTTTAGCCTCCCAAACCAACGCAAAAGTTAAATATCCCTGCTGTTTCGGACCTCTTACTTGAACGGATTGATTGGCGCTAATACGTGTGAAATATAAATCACCAATCTGGGTAGCCAAAAACTCACTCTGGAACGAACCACGAGAAAGCTGAATAATTTCCATTTGGCTATAAGTCAAGAACTCAGTAAACTCATCCACATCCGTAAAACGACCGGAAATAATCTTGGAACTTTCTGCGGTAGATTGGTCTAAATATTGACTAGAATTTGCTGCTTTAAAACTCATGACTGCTTGAGATAAAATACATTATAATTCGTGGCAGTTGTCTGTAAGGAGGTACCTCGGCATTGGAATTTTTGAGAGTAGGGAGTAGGGAGTAGGGAGTAATAAAATTAAATCTACCTCATAAGTATGATCAATTATATCAACTATTTGCTAATATATAATTTTAAATTATCTCATGAAACCAAATGCTGATTTATCATACAGTCGTTTTCCTATTAATGAAGTACACACACGGATTCTTTCCCTGTTCCCTGTTCCCTGTTCCCTATTCCCTCTGCCCTATTCCCTATTCCCTGTTCCCTATTCCCTTTCACCATCAATTATAGTTTCACATCTCAACTGAAAATTCTATAGCTGACAGCTGACAGCTGACTGCTGAATGCTTACTAACATCCTACCTTAACAATAATTATGAAATCCCAAACTGAGCAAATTGTTACTACCCTTCAAGAATTAACCAAAGATGAATACTTCAGCCTAGTTGGTGACGCTCCTTATATAGTTATTCCTTGGGAAGTGGACGATAAAGGTTCTTTTTCAGTGGAACGCTTTCTAGTCGATAACACCGGTCTTATGCCCTTTACTCCTGAAGAGTTTCTCAGTCAGATTCGCGCAACCCAATCTCAACCTGTGAGCGCCCATTACCAAAATCTGATCGCACTGCTGCAAGCTAATTTCTCAGAGTTAACTATCTATGGCTATCGCCTTCCTACACTACCAGAAGAATTGGAAGAGGGATTTCCCATTCAACAAAGTATCTTTGGCTCCTTAGGAATTCCGATGCTAATTGGTTTATCAACAGCAGGAGAGTGGATTGGATTAGGTATCAAACAAACCTGGCGGTGCAACTCATCACCACAATTTATGATTCCGGATCTAGAATCTGTCCAAGACAATACCGCTGCACTAGTTGAGCAAATCCAATCTATCACCAATCAAATTACTCATAAAGCCCAAGCAGAGGAAGAATTGACTTTGGGAGGTTTCGAGGTAGTGATCACCACTAGTCGCCACGAAGTTATGCAAAAATTATTGGATACTACGGGATTTTTAGAGATTAGCGAAATCAATGAATTTATTAGAGTTCGAGATGATTACGGAAATGAGATAGAAGAGTATCAGGAAACAATAGCACAGCTAGAACAAGAACTAGTAAAGTTAGAGGAAGAAGGAGAATTATCAACGGAACAATACCAAGAGGTTCAAGAAGAATTGTCAGAACAAAGAGAAGGATTAGAGGAAATCCAAACAGAATGCAAGTTCGAGATAGATTTGAGAAACCTGTTTGCCACTCAACTGGTAAATTCCAAAACTTACCATCTTAACTTCAATCTGTCTGGGGAATGGTGTACAGTTCACTATGCCTTAGGGGAAACTCACGATCTCGATTGGGTAGTAGTAGCAACAAGTAGTTATACTCTTTGAGGGAATCACAGGAAGAGCAGGAGATGGGGAGATGGGGAGATGGGGAGATGGGGAGATGGGGACTTAGATCAGCAACTGGCTCTCCACAACTGCTTAGGTGCCCTTGAGCTGCTCCGTTCGCGTAGCGTGGCCTACGGCCTCAGTCCCTGCTCCCTGCTCCCTCTCTCACTATTGGTGATTTTTCAAACCCTATCTTATCACAACTCGTTGAAAATTGTGATAAGATAGGGTTTGAAAAAAATCAGGATTAATCAAAAAGTTAATATCCGATATTCGGGATTAATGGCGATAAAAAAAACTAAGTGTTAGTTAAAATAATTGCTTTTCACCGATTCCCGATTCCCGATTCCCGATTCCCGATTCCCGATTCCCTGTTCCCGATTCCCTGTTCCCTGTTCCCTAAACGATATGCAAATTATATTTCGTGAGTTTAACCCATTTGATTTGTGGATTTGGATAGAATTTAGCACTGTTCCTTCCTATCGGGAAAAGGAATATGTGGAAGAACTGTTCAATTCCTGGTTTTTATTAGGTAAATTGGGAGGATTTGATGCAGAAAACCTGCCAGTGCAAGAGGTTGGCCTAGAAATCAGCTACATGGAATATGATGATAGAGTAGCGGAAAAGAGTTTAATGGCCTTGATGCATAATCAGGGCGAGTTTGAGTATGAAGGCACTTGGGGGCGCTGCTGGTTTGATTTAGGAACTAGTGATGCGATCGCTCTTGATATTTTAATTAATTCTCTCCGGCAACTTGCCAAAGAATATGTGGAGATTGAAAAATTAATTATAGGTGGTGAAAACGACGATTGGCCAGTACAGGATCGGAGCAAATCAATGTTTTACGAGTCTAATTTAAACTAAGTCCTACTAATCACTTAGCAAATCGTGGGTGGATTGTAAGCATATGCGCTACGCGCACGCGTACGCGAACAGCGTTCAGCTGTCAGCGGTCAGCTTAGAATAAAATTGAAAGTCTGGGGAAAAGCCCTTGGCCTTTGGCTGATAGCTGAATGCTTACATTACCCATCACCACTTAGTAAAAAAAATACCAATTCAATTAGGGTGGGCAAAGTAATCTAATCATTAATACTGATTTGAACCAAACTGTTTTTGCCCACCGGACAAGCTCAAGTAAAAAAAATACCAATTAAAGTAGGGTGGGCAAAGTATTCTAATCTAGAATTATCAAAATAAGCAAACTGTTTTTGCCCACCCTACTTGATTAGGGATTAAACCGCCTCTAGATTCCTTTCCCCAGTCCTAATCCGGACAATTTGCTCAATGGGACTGATGAAAATTTTACCGTCGCCGATTTTACCAGTGTGAGCAGCAGCGAGAATTTTTTCTACTGCCATGTCAACTAAGCCATTTTCAACAACCACTTCTAGCTTGACCTTGGGAAGAAAGTCTACTCTGTACTTTGTACCGCGATACTGTTCAGTTTGACCTTTCTGCCGTCCAAATCCCCGAACTTCAGACACGGTCATGCCAACGATACCAGCATTGACTAAAGCGATTTTGACGTCTTCGAGCTTATAGGCTCGGATAATTGCCTCGATTTTTTGCATTTTCCCAGCCCCTTACTGGGGCTTCCACTCCAATTAACTAACACCAGCATGACATATATACCACGAAAAATAAATTTTTCTGTAAAAAATAATACATTTATGATTGGTCATTGGCTCATTGCGATGTTCTTGACTGTCTTGCTCAGGGAGGATATAGCGCTACGCGCAAGTCAGAAGTTAGAAGTCAGAAGTCAAAAGTCAGCGATTACTTACGTTTCGGAGTTTAGGAATGTCCTAACAGTAGCGCATAGTGCTATAAGTGGGAATCCCCCTCCCGACTCCCATTAACCCAATAATTTGTACCTCACCCAATTGAGAAGTGCTATCTCTTCATTGAAATCCCAGTGCTAAAGCTCCCTGGTAAAATATCAAGCTAGCTACCCAAGCCAACCCTAAGGAAAACACTAAGGAAAATAGGGTAAATTTCCATGATTTTGCCTCATTAAATAGGGTAACAACGGTAGTTAAACAGGGAGTGTAGATTAAGCAAAAGATACAAAAACTATATCCTTGGATAAATGTCACTGTATCAGTTATCTGCTGACTAACAGCAACGGAGTTAAGTCCATAAATTACAGCTAAAGAGCCAATCACAATTTCTTTAGCAATGAAACCAAAAATTAGAGCTAGGGTTAAATGGGGATTAATACCAATGGGATTCATGACCGGACTGAAAAATTGTCCAATTTGCCCGCCAATGGTATCCAATCCTGTCGCTCCTGGCGGTAAATTCGTGATGAACCAAACGGCAACACAGCCAAAGGTAATAAACCCAGATGCTCGTTGCAAAAATTCTTTGACTTCTCCCCACCCTCTAAGTAACACTTGTTTGAGGGTGGGAATTCGGTAAGGGGGTAATTCTATAATAAAAGGTTCCTCGTTTTTAAAGACTCCTTGGAAAAGAGCAGCAGTGACAATGGCGGCTACAAAACTAAGTAGGTATAGGGAAAATAATACTAACGCTCCGTTACCATGGGGAAATACAGCAGCAATGATAAAGACAAATACCTGGAGTCTGGCAGCACACAAAGCAAAAGGAATCACTAGCATAGTTAGCAGTCGCAAGGCTTGCGATCGCATAACTCTAGTTCCCATTAATGCGGGCACATTACAGCCGAATCCCATCATTTGCATCACAAAACTGCGACCATCTAACCCCAACCGTTCCATAAAGATATCCATTAAATAGGCAGAACGGGATAGGTAGCCACTATCTTCTAGAATTGCCATTAAGATAAAGAACAGCACAATTAATGGAACAAAGGAAGCAACGGTAGCTAAACCGTTCCAAATCCCATTAATCAAAAAGTCTTGAATCACTGTGGGTAAGGGTTGGATGACAGGCTCAATTATGGCACCTTGAATCCAGCCAGTCATATCATCCATCAGGTCTTGAGAGGGGAGTCCCACAGTCCAAACCACCCAAAATACCAGGAACATTCCTAAGAAGAACAAGGGTAATCCCAATATCGGATGCAGCAGGAACTTATCAATCCTGGCAGTTAAATTGACTGCCATCTCAGAGGGCATTTCTACCGCACCATTTAGTACTGATTCTATCTCTTTAGTGGAAATAGAGCTATGCTCAGATAAACGAGTTTTTAGATTATCTATTCGATTATCTCTATTAATCGATTCTTCTTGTGCGTTTAATGTTTTAGAAATTTCTAGGTATGCCCTCATATAGCCGTCTCCATACTTGGCACTAATGAGGAACACAGGCATATCCAAATTATCGGATAATTTTTCTGTGTTGATTTTAACTCCATATTGCTTAGCTTCATCAGCCATATTCAGCATCACCACTGCAGGTAAACCTAGGGCTTTTACCTGCAATGCCAAGCGAATTTGACGGTCAATTTGGGAAGCATTGAGAACAATAATAAATAGATCAACAGCAAAATTTTCTAAGAAGGTTTGAACAATTTTCTCATCATCAGAAAATCCGTTCAGGTCATAAATTCCTGGTAAATCTACGAATTCCGTAGGTTCGCCATTGAGTTGGACATTAGCTTGTAGTAGATCTACAGTAATGCCGGGCCAATTGCCAACGTGAGCACTGGTACCTGTGATACGGTTAAAGAAGGTTGATTTGCCCGTGTTGGGCATTCCTAGCAAGGCAACTCGCTTAACCCCTTTCGAGTCTTCAATGACGGCGGTGCTGGTATTATGGCAAGAGGTCATAATGTTACTGGCAGATATTTGTTTAAGCTCTGCAGGCTATCGGGGGGCCTTGAACAGTAACGATTATATAGCAATATAGCGGTTTTTAATTGGGTGAGGTACAGAATTTTGGGATTTTAGGGAACAGGGAACAGCGGATCTGGGAACAGGGAACTCAGAAGAGGGAATAGGGAACTTCGGAATTGGGAAAAAATCCTGTGTATCTCATAAGTATGGAAAACCCTATATTTCCGATTACTATAGCAATACGCCGTCGGGTATTTACAAATAATGGTGAGGCATAAATTACTACAAGCTTTGTAAAACTTGGCTTGCCTGTTGCCTGTTGCCTGTTGCCTGTTGCCTGTTGCCTGTTGCCTGTTGCCAGCCCGTAGCGCTATAACTATTAAAGCGATTCGGCAAAGCCGACGCTACGCGATCGCTAAAGTATCGCTGATACAAATTGCAGCTAACCATCACGTGATTGTCTGACCAATTCACCAGCTCGATACTGTACAACTTATAGCAATTCTCATAGCTATGAGAATTGCTATAGTCTTGGAAATAGGTGGTGCAGCTGACTTTACTACCGAGGTCCTGATGCCAATAATCATCCAGCATAGGTTTTAGGTTCAGCTTGCGGGTGACATTGTAGGCTAACCAACGCAAAAATTTATCTAGGTTAGTGAGAATTTCAACATCCACTCGTTGAAGGTTCAAACGCACAGTTTGGTAACCCTGAGTTTCTGCATGAGCCAGAATCCTGACCATCAGGGATGTTTTACCCATCTGTCTGGGTGCTTTAATATGAATAAAGGCTCCTGGTTTAACAATCTCTTCGTAACACCTAAATTCATAGGGGACTCGCTCGACATAAAATCGGGAAGTTAAAGGAACTCTTCCTTCTGGTAACTCCAACTGCTGCGATTGAGGATTGAAGATTTGGGATTTGGGATGGTTAGGAAAAAGAACATTTGAGATCTGTTGCTTAGCTGTAGATTGCACCTTCCCTTTGTAGTAAGGCTCTAGTCCCTGTCTCAATACCCCAATCAGCTCCTGAGTATGACTCGATTCTTGATTGACCTGTCGTCTTTCGAGTACACTGCGAAAATTGGTTTTACTGACTTTTTCCCCTAGTGCCTCTGAGAACAGTTTCCATAATTTAGGGGCAACGGTCTGCTTGATATAACTTGCTGAATAGCCTAACTCTTGAGCGATCTGGTCATAGGTTTTGCGTTGCCCTTGCCAGGATTTTTGCAAAACTGCTCTTTGGATATCACTCAGATATTGCCCTGTGTTGGAAAACACTAATTGTTCAGCAAATCCTAATCCTTCCTGAATATCAATCAGGTATTGTGAGTTAACAATGGCCATTTACTTTGCACCCTACATGATTCTTGGCTGCTAACCTGAGTGTGATATAACCATAGAAAACTGCTATAATACCAGGTCAGTAATCAAAATTATGGGTAGAAGCAAACCAAAAGATGATTACCATTTTGCTGAAATCCTAATTGCTTCGTTCTTTGGCTTCGCCTACTTCGTTATCAGAGTGGGAGAGTTTGAGAGGGAAAAGAATACCCCGTCCTCTTAGGTCGGGGATGAATTTTTCCTCTCAAATAGTGTTAATATAAAAAGTAAGGGTCTCAAAAAAACTGGGTATTGACCCTACTCAGCTACCCTCGGTGCGTTCGCGTAGCGTGGCCATAGGCCAGGGAAAGTTACGCCCATGGAGATAACAACCAACTAGGTTGTGCCTGGGAATCCCCATTCCTCTTAGGATGGGGAGGTTCAAATCAAATTCCGTTAGCCTACATCTTTAGTAAGGCTTACGAAAGTTTGCGATCGCGTTTGCAGAAGGTATGGCTTAGGTATAGATTGTGTACAATATATAGCAGCTCTCAATACCCAATTGAGAACTGCTATAGTTTGGTAATTTGTTAAGATTGCTAATTTCTTGAGACGGCCAGCTTAGGCTTGCTGTTTCTTTTTGCCCTTGAGGGTTGCACCAACACCGAATGCACCCACTGTCAGCAGACCTAGCACTGAAACCGGTTCAGGGACAGATGTAGTTTCTAAGTTTGTAGTTTCTACGTTTAATGTAAATTGTCCCACCATGTCCCAGTAACCATTTGGACCGGGCTAATTCTCCAAAGACTGAAATCCCTGGATTGGCGGTCTCTCCATTGAAAAACAAATTCAAACCGTAATCACTGCTGCGATTAGCAAAATCGCTTCTCCCATCACCATAAATCGTAAATGTATGGATACCTTCTGTTAGTTCAAAGTCGATGTTGCGAGTACTTGAGCCATTAATGAATTCACCGTCTTCACCATCGCTGGTAACGAACAAGTCCCAAAAGCTATTATCAGCACCGGTATCCCAAACAAGTGGACTGTTCGTACTTCCTGATCCATTAGTCGCAAATTCAATCAGTCCAGTTAAGCTTGTTGCTTGTGCGCTGCTAGTCGTTCCTAAGGTGACTAAGGCTAGGCTGGTGGTAGCAACTGTTAATTTGGTGAGTAATTTTTTAGTCATTGTATTTTTATCAGGCTAAGGGGTGATAGATGCTAGTCTAATCGGGTTTTTTTTTGCCACATTGAACTGGATTGCTTATTTTCAGTATGTCAATCCATATCAAAAAATAAAATATCTAAAAGTTCGTATAACTTCTTAAGGTTTTGAATTGGGTCAATCTCGATTAATTACGAACTTTTTAATTAACGAGTTTGCGACTTAATAAAGAAGATTAAAGTGATGGAAGTTTGCGTTCGCGTAGCGTGGCCTACGGCCAATCGCGTTAGCTAAACGTATGATTTATGTGTAGGTTATGTATAATATTTATTGAAGCCAAGCTCAACTAAATGGCACGTTCCAATTGCCCTGAGATTAAGCATGATAGCTTGATAGCTTTAATACCAATAGGACTTACGAAGTTTAGTTGGGTTCGCCCCCCTAACCCCCCAAATATGGGGGGTACTACTGAGAAAGTCCCCCAAGTTTGGGGGATTTAGGGGGCAATGGGTAAGTCCTGACCAAAATCAAGCGATCGCTCTACTCCAACTCGACAAGGGATTCGCTTCATCGTTGCCAGGGTTTGCTGCTGTAGCACCATGCGATTGGCCGTAGGCCACGCTACGCGAACGCATCTTGAGGTGAATCAAACGGACCCCAAGGTTGGAAAATTTAGGTTAGTATCCGAAATAGCCATTCTGTTATCCTATCCACAGGTGCGACCCGTGGCGAATTTAATTCTTAATGCGGAAAGCGCACCTTAAGATTTCCGTAACTGGTTTGCTGATTTTTGTTAATGTACCTCATAGTTATGCAAACCGCCGTAAGTCCGGAAGAGCCAAAAAAATTCCCCTTTCTGTTTAACCATTCCAGTATTCAGCAACGCCGAAAATAAGCGAACCGGGAGTTTTAAGGCATCTTTTGTTGGAAGTTGGGTCTATTGATGGTTTCTTGCTACTAAGCAGCAGTAGGTAAAATAAAATTACGCCTGATCTAAATTAAAAACCCCTCTTGTCCCATAAGGGTTTCGAGACTTGTGAGCCAGCGCGGTGGACGAGTTCCCCGGCATAAAGCGACTGGCGTTGGCGCAGCCTCTCCGGAGGAGATACCCGTAAGGGTTCAAAATCATGGTTTTGGAACTATTGAGGAAATTACAAGGGTTTCAACCCTTAATTGACATTAAAAGTAAATTATGAATACTAAAGGGGTAACTAGACTTGTCCATGAAGACTGTGGCTGATCGCACAAGGGCAAAACAAAAATTTAAGAGTGGAGTTAAATGGATCGGCTGGTCAGGGATGCTGACCATAGCTACTGCTGGTGGCTTGCTACTCTACAACTGGAATCAGAATCGTCCCTCCGAGCCAGTAGAGGTAAGTCTGTTGGCCGTGGAAGAAGATTATCTTGAGGAAGTGATTAACGAGAGCGGGACGATGGAACTAGGTGGTCAACAAACTCTCCAATCTCCAGTAGATGGCACAGTAGAGCAGATACTTGTTGGTGTGGGTAATAGTGTTGCATTAGGTCAGACACTGGTAATTCTGAGGGATCCAGAGCGCCAAACTGCCCTTGCGCAACAGCAGTTAGAGATTCAGAAACAAGAACTGAAGCTAGAGCGCAACCGTCAGAAAACTATTGAAGCCTCCCAAAAGCTGACAGTGGCTCAAAAGGAACTCCAGGCACTTGCCTTCCAAGAGGTAGAGATGCGCAAGCAGGAACTCCAGCTGGCTCGCAACCGTGAAAAAGTTCTAGAACTTACTGCAAAACTCAACGCTGCTCAACGGGAACTCCAAGAAAGTGAGGTTCTCCTGCAAAAGGGCTTTATTCCAGAAAATGAACTTCAGCAGCAGAAAGACCAAATCCTAACGATTAAATCTCAATTGCGGGATGCTGAGTTAGCCGTTGAAACCACGGTACTCGAACTGCAGAGTCTACAACAGCAGCGCCAAAGTAAACAGCGGGAACTGTCAAACCAAGTTCTGACTGCTGAAGCTCAATTGCAGGATGCTCAGTCACAGGTCAGTACAGATACTCATGAACTGGAACGCCTGAGACTGGAGAGAAAAAAAATTGAGGAGGAAATACAGAAAAACCTTGTCAAGGCAACCCTGAATGGAACAGTGCTGGAAATCAATGTCAAAGTTGGAGAAGTGGTCAAGCTGGGCGATGCTCTGCTGACCCTCGGCAATCCCTCACAAGGAATAGTAAAACTCCAGCTTTCACCCCTTGATGCTGTCCGCGTTCAAGTCAATCAAATTGCCCGCGTTAGAGTGATTGGACCAAACGCCAAAAGTTTCACTGGCAGAGTTCAAAGCGTGTCAAAACTGGCAACTACCTCAAATAATAATGGTGAGAAGGGAAAAAGCTCTGGTCAAGCCACGGTGACTGCAACTATAAAGCTGGATCGACCCAGCAAGACGCTGATTCCTGGTAGCAAATTGGATGTTGAGATTATTGTGGCTGCACGCCAAAATGTAGTAGTTTTGGACACGGACGTGATTCAAAATTCTGGAGCTAATGCCTTCGTGTGGGTACGGGATACTCAAGGCAAGGTTCAAAAACGCAGTGTAACACTGGGGCTAGAGGCCTTAACAAAGGTAGAGGTAACGTCGGGACTACGCCCTGGCGACGTGATAGTTTTGCCCCCCACTGGATCGTCCCTAAACCCAGGAATGCCTGTTATCCCCAAAGCAGAGCAGTAAAGCAAATCGAAGCAATGGTTGCTCAAAACTTTTCAGAAGCAGCCAAAACACTTGCTATTTATTTATTTGTTTATTTATTTATTTATTTATTTATTTATTTATTTTGAATTGCTCATGAGCATCTCACCCCTTGACTTAGTTGCTCTAACTTACAACTCTCTAAGTGGTAACCCCTTACGTTCTTTGCTAACAACCCTGGGCGTTTTTATGGGGGTCGCTTCAGTCAGCGCCACCTTACAAATACGCAGTATCAGCCGAACTGTTATTGAACAACAACTAGCCGAGCGAGAAGCACCTCAGTTGAGCGTCTATTATTGGACCAACGATGGCAGAAAGCTTCAGCTAGAAGATATGGAATTCTTAAAACAGAGAATGGTAGGCTTGTATGCCATCAGTACCTATACTGGGTTTGATAGCGGTCAAGTCATCTTCCAAGATAAGCAGGCGAACCTTTCTATCCATGCAGTTTCCCAAGACTACCTGCTGACTTCGGGTCGAGCAATCCTGCAGGGGCGGTTCTTCAGTGTTGCTGATTTTGCCAACTATCGACCTTTGGCGGTCATAGATCAATTTTTGGCAGAGCAACTTTTTCCTGGGCAAAACCCGATAGGGCAACGCCTTTATGCCGCTGACCAGCCCTATATCGTCATAGGGGTAATCGAAACTAAGCTAAGAACTGCAGAGTATAAACCAAACGGTGAGATGCTGGTGCCCTTGTCCCTCTATAGAGTTTTGAGCGGCGGTCGTGATATCGGAGGACTTCAGCTGCGCCCCAACAATCTCAAAGACATGAAAGACCTAGAACAGCAGGCTCAGCAGCTGTTATCCCAACGCTACCCAGGTGGAATGTTTTGGGCTCAGAATAACATTGATGATATCTTGGAGCAACGGCAAACACTGGTATTTGTTTCCCGGGGACTGCTAGTCCTAGCAATCATTACGCTTTTGGTTGGCGGTGTTGGCATTGCCAATATTACCCTTGCCTCAGTGGTTGAACGCACCCAAGAAATTGGCCTGCGGCGAGCAATCGGCGCAACCCAGACAGAGATTAGGCTGCAGTTTATTCTAGAAGCTGTTTTACTAAGTCTCGTTGGAGGTACAGTTGCGATCGCCACGGTACATTGGGCGACGATTGGGGTTGCCAATAAGTTTGAGTTGCCCTACGAATTTGAATTGGAAACGGCCACCTTGGCATTAAGCTCGGCAGTGGTGGTAGGGGTAGGCAGTGTTTTCTTCCCCGCCGTGCAAGCCAGCAAACTAGATCCAGTGAAAGCACTGCGCTCATCGAAGTAATATCATGTCCAGTTGAATACTTACACGAGGCGCGAAAGCAAGGCAGAGGGCAGAAGGCAGAAGGCAGAAGTAAAGGAGTAAGGTTTCAAGAGAGAAGGTTTTTTATCACTAATTATCCGGACTTGATATAAACAACTCTTCCCCATCGCCAATCCCTAATAAGCAACGGCAACCTGAAGCATCTCCTCTGGCGTAAGATGGGAATGCACCACTTCCCCATCACGGAACCAGACAATGCGCCTGGTGAGACGGGCTACCTCTGGCTCATGGGTTACCATCACTACGGTGATACCACTGGCATTGAGTTCCCCAAACAATTCCATCACTTCCCCAGTAGTGCGAGAGTCGAGAGCTCCAGTCGGTTCGTCGGCGAGCAAGAGAACAGGGTTGTTGGCAATAGCCCGAGCGATCGCTACTCTTTGCTGCTGTCCCCCAGATAATTGAGTGGGTTTATTATACATCCGATTTTCTAAACCCACTCGCTTCAAGGCTTCCTCGGCGCGATCGCGTCTTTCTGCCTTTGGCATCCCTGCATAAACCATTGGCAAAATCACATTGTCCAGCGCTGTCATCTTAGGCAATAAGTGGAACTGCTGGAAGACAAAGCCAATATTGCGATTGCGAATCTGGGCTAACTCTACATCAGTTAGCCCAGAAACATCTAGATTATCGAGATAATAGTGTCCTGAGGTTGGTTGGTCAAGACAACCAATTATATTCATGGTTGTGGATTTTCCCGAGCCAGATGTGCCCATAATTGAGCAATATTCACCCTGCTCTATAATCAGGTTAATGTTAGAAATGGCGTGAACTGCTGTATGGCCACTGCCATAAACTTTAGAAACCTCCTCCAAGCGAATAGCCACAGGTTGGTACTGATTACTTACCATTTGTGCAATTTCGATTGAATCATTGATTAGATTCGTTGGATTTCAACAAGTTAGAATAGCTAATGTAATTTTAGCAACATAGATATGGGATGTGTGAAAAGGATAAAGATTAAAAAATTCCCAATTCGCGCTTATTGCTACTTGGGTGATTAGATGTACAACAGACTTGACGTAATGATACCTCTGTCGGCAATTTTGGGGACGGTTTGTACTTTTGTCGTCCCTCAACCCTCTCAAACCAATCCTCATCCTGAGTTGCCTTTTAATCCTATCCAAACTGCCAATGCCACAAATCTTTTAGTAAACGTCAGTCCTCTCAATCAACAAGTTGGGCAAGCAGGCATTGTTGGTGAAGCTGGGGGAAATAGGGGAGAAGTCGCCGTGTTTCTTCCATCCATAAGCAGCGGAAAACACCGCCAGTCGAATGCTCTTAAAAAACCCGATGGCGGAACGCACAAAAGGGGAGACGCACAAAAGGGGAGAAGTTCGAGTGTTCCTTTCATTAATCCCAGTGGAAAGAGCCGTTTTTGGAGCGTTCCTCAGGAACACAAGACAGAGAGCAGTTCAGTGGTGCAGATGCCAAGTTTTGCTTCTCTAACTACCAATCGAAGTAACAACCAAACTCAACCTATCAAGGCAAATTTCCAGGAAAAAGCAGAACGGACTCAGCCCGATACTGAAACTAGAAAAGAACAAGAGCAGGAAGAATTAGCAACAAAGCCGCAGAAACTAAAATTAACCCTTTCTAATGTTGTCATCTTAGCCTTGCAAAATAATAGAATTATCAAAAACGCTTACCTTCAAAGGATAATTGACCTACAAGAACTGGCAGTAGCTGAAGATGAATTTGCTCCCAATTTTACCCCAGAAATGTTCGTTGAATTCAATCGTAACCAGTTAGGATCCACTCTAAGAACAGACAGTGAATTAAATTTAGCTGTAACCTTGGATCTCAATATCATCACTGGTGGAGACCTGAAGGTGACGTGGAGTCCTAGAGGTAGATGGCAAGACAGTAATAATATTAGCAGCATCGGAGACGACTTATTAAGTCAAAATTTAACTTTCAGTTTTATACAACCTCTCTTAAGGGGATTTGGAGTAGATGTCAACAGAGCTCCTATTCAGATTGCCCGGCAGGAAGAAGCGATCAACATTGTTGAGTTAAAATCGAATCTGATCAACACCATTACAAATGCTATCGAAGCTTACCTGAGGTTACTCCAAGCTCAGGAACAAATCAAAATCGAGCAGCTTTCCCTAGAGAGCGCCAAACGGCAAATGGAAGTTATAGAGGCTTTGATTGATGCTGGCAGGCGAGCACGGGTTGAACTCGTCCAAAGCGAGACAGAAGTGGCTAACCGAGAAGTGAGCTTATTAACAGCTAGGAATAGACTTGCTCAAGCTGGTTTAGATCTGATTGAGATTCTCGAACTTGAGCAAAATTTAGAACTAGTAGCTGCAGATATTCCGGCTCCAGTAGACTCAACCCCTCTGGATTCAGAGAAGCTACAGCAATTAGCTTTGGTAAACAACCCAGATTATTTGCAATCTGTGAGCCGATTAGAAATAGCTAAATTAAACCTATTGCTGGCAAAAAATGAAAGGCGCTGGAACTTAGATTTCCAGGTAGACTATGACTTAACTACCACCACTCTGGTAGGCGATGATACAATGGACTTGAGGGGCAGACTCACTTTAAAACGTGAATTGGGTAATCTTAGCCTAGAACAGGCTGTTGAACGCAGTAACATTCAACTCCAACAAGCCAATAACAATTTGCAGGAAGCACGTGAAACTCTAGAAATTGAAATTAATAACAGAATTAGAGATGTGAAATTCCATCTCAGACAGATACAAGTGGCGCGGCAAGCCAGAGAATTATCTGAACAACAACTACAGAACGAACGGGAAAAACTGAGATTGGGAGTCAGAGGAACTCGACTGATCGATGTTTTGGATTTCGAGAATGACTTGGTACAGGCCAAAAATAGGGAGCTTAATGCCAGGATTGACTATTTAAGAGCTTTGACAAGACTTGAGCAAACTGTCGGAATCACACTGGATAGATGGAATATCAAGATTGAGGCAGCTAAAGCCATCCCAGGTAGAAGGTGAACATTGATAGCCGCCAAAGATGCTCTTATTTATCTTCAGCAATCAAAGCTTCCAGTTCTGCCAACAAAGATTTCAACCTATCCTGTTTGTCAGGATTAGAGCACACCTTAAATTTTTTCACTCGTTTGTAGGTACTTTCCAATTGCTGTTGCAGTTCCCTCTCTGGTGAGGGAGGCTGTAAACCTTTCACCCTCTCTCGAATTTGATTGATTGATAAATTATACTCTATAGCAGCCTCCAGAATCTCCATGCGGTCAGATTCCGATTCTACCTTGCCTATTTCCCTAGCTTTTGTATATTCGATTGACCCAGACCTCAACGCCTCCAAGATATCACTAGTAAGGTTGAGTAATGGCAGCCTGTGGGTTCGGAAAGACTCAGGAGACATCTTGCCAATACTGGCAAACACGTCTGTAAGTATATGTTGATCTTCTGGGCGGACATCGTTGTCCACCGCCAGGTGCCGTTTAGTTTTTGATAATTTATTTAACAGTGAGATAACCCATCCCCTATCGGTTGACAACCTCAGCGCCAGTAAATCCAAAATACCTTCTGTCTCCTCCAGCGGGTTCAAATCCTCTCGTTGCAGATTCTCCGTCAGCGCATACTGTATTGCCTGAGTATCAGACATCTCCCGGATGGTTACAGGCACTTCGCTCAAGGAGCATTCTTGAGCGGCGCGATATCTTCTTTCTCCAGCCACCAACTCATACTTATCACCCACTGGCCTTACTAATAAAGGCTGGAGGATACCTTCACGGCCTACTGACTCCACCAGAGATTGCATTGCCTTGGGGTCAAAATAGTGCCTGGGTTGAGTAGCTGGCAGGACAATCTGGGATAGTGGTACTAATTTAGCAGCTAAAGCGGAAGCATCTTCTTGCCTTTCCGGAAACACAGTAATGATAGCTTCTTTTTCCGGTTGAACAACGTTTTTTGGCTTAGACTTCGTCGACCTGGTGGACGCTTGTCTGGTAGTTTGTCTAGGACTCATGTTTAAATCCCCATAACTAATAGAGTTGCCATAATTTTAACCTTATTATTATAAGAGTTGTTGGCAAATTGCTCATAGACAGCACTGAACCTTGGCATTAGCTCATCAAATGCTTTCCGGTTCAACCCTCTAAGTGCCCGCAGCAGTCGGTCTTGTTTCTGTGCTCGCTCACTAGTTATCATTGCCCCTCACCCGCAGGCTCACCTCCTAGTCTCCCCTATTTCCCAACAAGTATATTATCTATTCGGGGGGGGCGAGCACGGCTTGGGTTTTGAAAGGATATATTACTTTTGACTCTTCTGGTCAGATACAGAAACCCCAGCTAGCAGTTGGCTACAAACCATGGCACCTGCGTCGGGTTTTCGGTTTCTGCTACTACTTCGTCGCCCGTTCCGTGATTCCTCTTCAGGTAAACAAACGTAAAACCTACTCGACTTAGGAGTAATAGTTGCCATTTTGCCTAGACTTAGGAGTAATAGTTGGCTAGGATTGATGCAATCGGTTATAAAAAATACGTCAAATAAAACTCGTAACAGGAGACTGTATTTATCCAGAAGCGTTCAAGCTTTAAAACCTTCAACAAAAATCTAGCTCAAATTGTGAGATATTTGAATAAATTATGACTAGTTAATTATTAGCCAAAATGAGTGCTCCATTTCCAAAAATGGATGACATCTTGATTAGATCAACTTCGCTATTTACCAGGAGGTATGAGTCAATAAATAAGTGATATTCATTGGTTTAAAAAGATTATATATTTTTAGCAATTGCTTCTTGACAGCACTCCTAGACTGATTTATAGTAAGTTTTATTAAGCGATTCAACACTTCTGGTCAAAACCTTCCTAAAACTCATTGGTTATATGCCGCCAAGGTTGGTCAAGTTGATAGTTTTTTTTATTGAAGATTATCACACCTGGTTAATTAACGCCCTTAGGACATGGGAATGGTCAGATGTGTGGTAAAATAAGTTTGGTTTTCCTAGTCGCTATGTAGCCAGATTCAACTTTTTGAAAGGGTTCCCAACGGTGTATATTGTCAAAGCTATTGTCACGCTTTGGCCCAAAAATAGGAACCTATACAGGTCGAGTTGCTACTCGCCCAACCAGCTCATTCAATATTTTAAAAAAACACGGACTGGTTCAAGGAATCAGTCATAAATATTGCAGCGTATTGATGCAGTCCCTCATGGGGGAAACCCCCTTTGGCCGACTGCATCAATACGCTGCATCAATACACTGTACACAGGAAAGATAGATACTCCTATAGTTTATAGGTCAAGGGAAGCTCTACCCTTGTGCTCTTTATGTAAGAGGATCAACTCCTCACCAATACCTCACAGATGCAGTCACTTAGGAGCGACTGCATCAAGACAATGACAGGAGTATTCGTTTTTTCCCTTACCAACCCCAAATTGTTATGAAGAGTTGCAAGACTAAAATTTGCCCTGCAGTCAAAGGCAAGTTTATTGTCGTTGGGAGCAAAAAACTTTATATTAAGGGAGTCACGTATGGAACATTTCGCCCCAATAGGGAGGGGGAACTGTATCCCAAACCCGATGTAGTTGCCCGGGATTTTGCCATGATGGCGTCACAGGGAATTAACTCAGTTCGCACCTACACTGTTCCCCCTGGCTGGTTGCTTGATTTGGCTGCCAAGCACAACCTTTATGTGATGGTAGGACTACCTTGGGAACAGCATATTGCCTTCCTCGATCAGAAGAAGCGCATCCAAGACATAGAAAAGCGAGTACGGGCGGGGGTGCGTGCCTGTGTTGGACACCAGGCAATTCTCTGCTATGCTATCGGTAATGAGATACCAGCCCCCATTGTGCGCTGGTATGGTCGTCAACGGGTGGAGAATTTCCTCAAAAGACTTTATCTAACTGTCAAAGCCGAAGATTCAGAAGCCCTGGTGACTTATGTCAACTATCCTAGCACCGAGTATTTACAACTTCCTTTTGTGGATTTTGTCTGTTTTAATGTCTATCTAGAGTCCCGGGACCGACTGGAAGCTTACCTTGCCCGCCTCCATAATATAGCAGGGGATCGACCGTTGGTGATGGCTGAGATTGGGCTAGATAGCCTCAGAAACGGGGAGGAAACACAGGCGAAAACCCTGGACTGGCAAATCCAAACTATCTTGGCAGCTGGCTGTGCTGGCTGTTTTGTCTTTGCCTGGACTGACGAATGGTATCGGGGAGGTTTTGACATCGAAGACTGGGATTTCGGTCTCACTGATCGCCAAAGGCGTCCTAAACCGGCGCTCTCAGCCGTTCACCAAGCCTTTGCCGCAGGACCATTTCCGGCATACCTCCCCTGCCCACGGATCTCGGTAGCTGTCTGCTCCTACAACGGAGCAAGTACCATACGAGATACCTTGGAAGCGTTGCAATATCTCGATTATCCTAACTATGAAGTTATTGTAGTGGATGACGGTTCTACTGATGGCGTTGCTGCAATTGCTAAGGAATACAAGGTGCGGGTAATCATCCACAAGCAAAATAGGGGGTTAAGCAGTGCCCGGAATACCGCCTTAGAAGCCGCTACGGGTGCCATCATCGCCTACATCGACGACGATGCCTATCCCGATCCCCACTGGCTCACCTATCTAGCTGCTACTTTCCTGAAAGGAGACTGGGCAGGAGTTGGTGGACCCAATATCCCCCCTCCCGGTGATGGCTTGATAGCGGATTGTGTTAGCAACGCACCGGGAGGACCAATCCATGTCCTGCTTTCCGATCAGGAGGCAGAACACATTCCTGGTTGCAACATGGCTTACTGGAAAACCCACCTCCAAGAGATTGGTGGATTTGATCCCCGGTTTCGGGCTGCGGGGGATGACGTGGATATCTGCTGGCGGCTACAGGAGCGTGGCTGGAAAATAGGTTTCAGCCCCAGCGCCGTTGTCTGGCATCATCGCCGCAACTCGGTGAAGATGTACTGGAAACAGCAACAAGGATATGGTAAGGCTGAAGCCCTACTGGAACAGAAATGGCCACAAAAGTATAATGCCGCCGGTCATCTCAATTGGTCTGGGCGGCTTTACGGTAAGGGGCTAGTGCAGATACTGGGCTGGCGCTTAAGTCGGATATATCACGGGACTTGGGGTAGTGCCCTGTTCCAATCTGTCTATCAGCCTGCACCAGGGCTGTTTCCCGCACTGCCAACCATGCCGGAATGGTACCTAGTCATCCTCGCTCTTGCAGGGCTGTCCAGCCTGGGACTGCTCTGGAAACCAATGGTCTGGACAGTCCCCTTCCTGCTTGCTGCTATTGCTGCACCTGTTACTCAAGCCATCCTGAGTGCTTCTAAAGCTTCTTTTACAACCCCTGTTGCATCTCGCCTCCCCCGCTTCCAGCTTTATAGCTTGACAGTACTCCTGTATCTGCTACAGCCCCTGGCACGACTCAAAGGTCGCCTTGACAACGGGCTCACCCCCTGGCGAAGGCGTGGTGTCTCCTTTTTGCAATTTCCCAGACCTCGGAAAGATCAGATCTGGAGCGAGTCTTGGCAGTCCCAGGAACAGTGGTTGGAAAGGTTAGAATTTGGACTCCGGGAACAGGGAGCAGTGATTTACCGTGGCAGTGATTTCGACCGCTGGGATCTGGAGGTGCGGGGTGGGTTGTTCGGCGCTGTCCGGATACTAATGACCATTGAAGAGCACGGTGGGGGTAAGCAACTGCTGCGATTCCGCTCCTGGCCGAGGGTTGCTGTCCCTGCCTTAATCATTAAGTTCCTTTTGCTACTGCTCTGTGCTGTAGCAGCCTTTGACCAGGCAGGTATGGCTTCTGCTATTCTTGGAACAGTAGCTGTACTGCTCTTGCTGGCAAATTTCCAGGATTGTGCTACTGCCAAAGCTTCCTACCTTTACGTACTCAGACAGTTAGAAGGCATTAATCTCGAATCTGCCACCAACAATCCTACGAACTCACAGCAAAATAAGCAAGCTGCGATCATAGGAGTGGAACTGTAGATGAGTCCAGAAATTGCAGCAACGAAGCACCGATACCGGCGTATGCTCCTATACCCACTGCGCCAGTGGCGTACCTTCGTAGTGATTCTCGCTTTGACTGCAGCCACCTCCTTTGTTACCACTCTCCAACCCTGGCCGATGAAAATCCTGGTGGATTACGCACTTGGTGACACGGCTGTGCCAGCGGTAGTTGGGTCGCTTTTGGGGAACTGGAACCTGACCGTGACGCCCTTTGTGCTGGTTGTTACAGCTGCTCTTGCTAGCCTCGGACTCTATGCCCTGAATGCTATCCTTGAAGTGGGTCTAATCTGGTTCTGGAGCGCTGCTGGTCAACGCATGGTCTATGACCTGGCACAGAAGCTGTTTCATCGACTCCAACGCCTCTCGCTGCTGTTCCACAGTCAGCGCAGTGTCGGTGATTCCCTGAGTCGCTTGACAGTAGACACCTATTGTGTATATACCTTGACTAATGCCCTGCTGGTCTCACCTGCCCAGCAAGTGCTGACTTTGTTGAGCATTGGCATCGTTGCCTGGAACCTAGAGCCAACACTAACCCTGCTATCCCTAGCAGTAGCGCCACTGATGGGGGGTTCCACCCTGTTTTTCGGTGCCCGGCTCAAACGCCGGACGAAGCTGAACCGGGAAGCCCAGTCCCGTCTGCTGAGTTTCGTCCACCAGACCTTCACCGCGATCCCGGTAGTACAGGCATTTGGCACGGAAAACCGCAATAGAAAGCAGTTCCAGTACCTGGCAACGGACGCAGTTGCTCAGTCCCAACGGGGCACCCTGCTCAAGAGTACCTACGGATTTGCCAACGGCTCAATTACTACAGTTGGTACTGCGATTGTTTTCTATGCCGGGGGGCAGCAGGTATTATTGGGGACAATTACGGTCGGTAGTTTCCTGGTCTTCCTCGCCTATTTGCAATCTCTGCAAAAAGCATTTAGGAGTCTGCTAACTACCTATGGAAGTCTGAAATCCGTGGAAGCAAGTATTGATCGGGTGCTGGAAGTCTTGGATGCTAAGGAAGAGGTACAGGATGCCCCTGGAGCCCAGCCCCTACCCCCTGGGGGATCCAAAGGATGGGTGCGCCTAGAAAAGGTCAGCTTCGGGTACCAATTAGGGGATCCGGTTCTCAAAGATATTACTCTGGAAGCCCAGCCAGGAGAAACAATCGCCCTAGTGGGGTTGACGGGTGCTGGCAAGAGTACCCTGGTTTCTCTGATCCCCCGCTTTTTCGACCCCTGGCAGGGACGAGTACTCCTGGACGGGGTGGATGTGCGCCAGTTGCAACTGACCAGTTTGCGATCGCAAATAGGGTTGGTCTTGCAGGAACCTTTCCTCCTGCCGCTGACGGTGGCAGATAACATTGCCTACGGGCGTCCCGGAGCTAGCTATGAAGAAATTGTAACAGTGGCCAAAGCTGCCAACGCCGATGAGTTTATTAAACGGCTGCCCCAGGGTTACGACACGGTTATTGGCGAGCGAGGGGCGACCCTTTCGGGAGGACAAAGGCAGCGGATTGCGATCGCCCGGGCACTGCTCAAGGATGCTCCGGTACTGATTCTCGACGAACCCACTTCTGCCTTGGACGGGCAAACCGAAGCCCTGCTGCTATCAGCTATAGAGCGATTGATGGCAGGGCGGACCACTTTCATTATTGCCCACCGGCTCTCCACTATTCGGCAAGCAAACCGGATCGCTGTGCTGGACGGGGGTCAGGTGGTGGAGATGGGGACGCACCAGAAGTTGCTGGCCGTGGGTGGTCTTTACCAGCGCTTGCACACTTTGCAGTTTTCTGACTCCCCGTCGGAGGTGGTGTTATGAAGCGATGGTGGCTACGACTGATACCCTACGCCCTGCCCCATAGGCGCGGACTCTTATCAATGATGCTGCTGATGCTTGTGGGGGTAGGACTTAATGTACTCAAGCCCTGGCCCCTAAAGTTGATCGTCGATTATGTTTTGACCGACCAGCCGCTCCCGCACTCCTTTACCTGGCTTAAAGCCATACCTGGTGAAGAATCACCTTCTTGGTTACTAGGTTGGTTAGCTGGCAGCACGATCTTGCTATTTCTAGCCAGTGAGGCAGTTCGCATTATTCAGAATTACGTTGGAAATGGCATCGGCAGTCGAATGGCGTACAGCTTGGGGGCAGTACTGTTCGATCACCTACAGCGTCTTTCTCTGGGTTTCCACGGTCAACAACCCACTGGCGACCTGATCAGGCGAGTGATGACTGATAGCCGCTGCATACAGGTACTGGTGATGAATGTCTTCCTCCCCATACTCACTTCCCTGGTCAGTTTGGTCGCGATGTTAGCCGTGATGTGGCAACTTGATCCCACCCTGTCACTGCTGGCACTGCTTGTTGCTCCACTGTTAGTGGTGTTAATCCGGTTTTTTAACCAGCCTATGACTGAACGTAACTACCAGCATCAACAGCTCGAAGGCGAGATCATGGCGCTGAGTGAGCAGGCGCTGACAGCAGTACCAATTGTTCAAGCATTTAGCCGTGAAGCCCACGAAGATAAGCGGTTCCGGAACCTATCTCGGCAAGTGATCCAAGCTCATTTGCGCGCTGTCCTCTCCCAGCTACAATTCAAAGTTGGGGTCAGTGGGGTAACAGCAATGGGCACAGCGGTGATGATGCTGATTGGGGGCTTTCAGGTTTTGGAGGGATCGCTGTCTTTAGGCAGCCTCCTCGTCTTCCTCTCTTATCTCGCCTCCTTGTATGCGCCTATGGAAACCCTAGCCTACATTTCATCTGGTTTCGCATCAGCGGCTGCGGGTGCTCGCCGAGTCTTAGAAATGTTAGATGTCCAAGATCAGGTACAGGAGGAGACCGGAGCCAAGCCGTTGCCGCCGTGTCCCCCTGGAGTAAGGGGACAAATTCGCCTAGAGCGAGTCACCTTTGGCTACAAACCCGGTCACCCCATCCTCCAGGACATTACTCTGGAGGTGCAACCAGGAGAGACAATCGCTTTGGTAGGAATGACGGGAGCTGGGAAGAGCACCTTAGTTTCCCTGATCCCCCGCTTTTTCGACCCCTGGCAGGGTCGAGTCCTCTTTGACGGGGTGGACGTGCGCCAGGTGCAACTGAGCAGTTTGCGATCGCAAGTGGCTATAGTGTTGCAAGAGCCATTTTTGCTGCCACTGACGGTAGCAGATAACATTGCCTACGGGCGTCCTGGAGCTAGCTATGAAGAAATTGTGGCAGTGGCAAAAGCTGCCAACGCCGATGAGTTTATTCAACGGCTGCCCCAGGGCTACGATACCGTTATTGGCGAGCGAGGAGGCACCCTTTCGGGAGGACAAAGGCAGCGGATTGCGATCGCCAGAGCGCTGCTCAAGGATGCGCCGGTGCTGATTCTCGATGAACCCACTTCTGCCCTGGATGCCCAGACGGAGGCGCTGCTGATGGAAGCCTTAGAGCGGTTGATGGCAGGCAGGACAACCTTCATCATCGCCCACCGGCTGTCCACGATTCGGCAGGCAGATCGGATTGTAGTGTTGGAGCAGGGGAAGGTGGTGGAGATGGGAACCCATGAGGAGTTAATGGCAGCGGAGAATTTCTATGAGCGCCTCTACAGAATTCAATCCGGATGTCAAACAGCAATTGTGAGCAGGGAGGGAAGAGGAGAGTGAGTGATTCTGTACAAATTGAGTCGGATTACTTGACAAATGGAAAATTGCCAGCTAATGTACAGGTTGGTAAAAACAGTATCATCAGAGCTGAGGAACGGTGTTGGGCTAGATTTCGGAGCCAACTCATGCCAGCACTAGTCATTGGTGACCATTGCACCATGGAAGGCGTTCACTTTGCCCTAGGGGAACAAGCAAAGGTTCAAATCGGTGATTACTGCTATTTTACAAATGCGATTCTCCTGTGCGAGCAGGAACTGCAGATTGGTAATTATGTCGTGATTGGTTGGAATGTGACTATTGCCGATACAGATTTTCATCCCCTAGAGCCTGCGGAACGGATTGCTGATGCCATTGCTTTATCGCCATTGGGTAAAGGTCAAACCAGACCCAAAATGCTCAAGAAGCCCGTAATTATAGAAGATGATGTCTGGGTTGGACCAAATGCCACAATCCTGAAGGGAGTCCGTATTTCCACTGGAGCATTCATCGAAGCCGGTTCGATAGTAACCCGGGATGTGCCGCCCCGCGCACGAGTTATGGGCAATCCAGCGCAGATTGTTGGGGAGGTGTGAAGAAGATGAGTTATGGACGAAGGTTGCCTTGGGATTGGCATCCAGGAACGATACCCGACAACGTAATTCTTAGTGATGACACTTATATCGAAACCAGTTTAAGCTTTGACCTCTACCGCTCTCAGGCAGCAGAGGGTCTTTCCATGGGCAGAGGGACTGCTGTGTACAAAGATACGATGTTTGACATGGGAGTCCGTGCCCAGGTTCGCATTGGTGAGTATGTCCTGGTTCATGGAGCCCGAATTATCTGTGATGACCTACTAGAAATTGGTAATTACACCTTAATCTCTTGGAGAGTGGTGCTCATGGATACCTATCGGCTGCCCTTAGACCCACTAAAACGGAGGTATGTCTTGGAACATGCCTCCCAGTTCAAGTCCCGGCGACTGGAGGGGGATGTGCCAGCAGAGCCGATCCGCATTAGAGACAATGTCTGGATCGGTTTTGATGCTTGTGTATTGCCCGGTGTCACAATTGGTGAGGGGTCCGTTGTGGGTGCACGCTCTGTGGTTACAGAGGATGTTCCTCCTTATACTATCGTTGCTGGCAATCCAGCACGTGTCATCCGTTGCTTAGATAAAGGGGGAATCAACCATGCTTTGTAACAACCCTAGTAAGGGGAAAATTATTGTCTTTGGCATTCTGTTCTGGTATCCCTTAGCAGGCGTTACCTACCAGTTTTTACACTACTTAATCGGGCTAAGGCGCTTGGGCTACGACCCTTACTACGTGGAAGATTCCGGACGCTGGGTATACAACCCCCGGCTAAATGACTTAACACCGGATGCCATCGAAAATATTCAGCAGATTGTCCCGATTCTGGAGGCCCATGGATTTGGAGAGCGGTGGGCCTTTCGGGGCAATTATCCCGAGGGGCAATGTTACGGTATGACCGAAAGCGATATTTTGAAGCTTTATCGCGAAGCCGATGGGTTTCTTAACGTCACTGGGGCTCAAGAGATTCGAGAGGAACATCTGGCTTGCCCTCGTCGAATTTATGTAGAATCGGATCCCGTAGCATCCCAAATTCGAGTAGTGCAGGGAGATAAACAGATGATTGCTGACCTCTGTGCTCACGACACTCACTTTACATTTGGCGAAAATCTGGGAAATGCTGACTGTGGTGTACCCATCGAAAGATTCCACTGGCAACCAACTCGTCAACCGGTTGACCTAGCACTCTGGCAGCACGCTTACTCACCGGGTGAAGCCTACAGCACCATTACCACCTGGAATAACAAAGGTAAAGATATTGTCTATCAAGGGGAGACCTACTATTGGCGCAAAGCCAGAGAATTTGAAAACTTTATCGATCTGCCCAGCCGTCGATCCGTACAGTTTGAAATCGCAGCAGGAGTTGGAGACGACGTGAAACAGTTTCTTAATCAGCACGGCTGGCGGCAGGTGAATTCGGTTCATCTGTCCCAAAATCCTGACACTTACCGCAAGTACATTCAAACCTCGCGGGGTGAGTTTACCGTTGCAAAGGATCAATATACCCGACTACGCAGTGGGTGGTTTAGCGATCGCACGGCTTGTTACCTGGCAGCGGGACTTCCTGTAATTACCCAAGACACAGGCTTTAGCAAGTTTTTGCCTACGGGCAAGGGACTGTTCGGATTTGAAACCATGGAGGATATCTTAGCGGCGTTGGACACAATTGAGCATGATTATGAAGGAAATTGCCGTGCTGCTCGGGAAATTGCGACAGAGTATTTCTCAGCGGAGAAGGTAATTGGCAGTTTGATGGAGCGAGCGGGGTTATAAGAATGGCAAATATCGTGATTTGCGGTTATATGATTCGCCATCCTGTTGCAGGGAACTTGCTGGCATTCTTTCATTATCTGCTGGGGTTTTCCAAGCTGGGGCATCAGGTTGTCTACCTAGAGGAGAGTGGTTGGCCTCAGTCCTGCTATGATCCTGAATCCCAAAGCTACAGTGATAATCCAATACCAGGAATTGAAGTGGTTAAAGTCTTGCTGTCACGATTCGGTGTCAACGCTGAAGTGGGCTTTATTAACCGAGAGACGGGTAAGACTTATGGCTTCGCTTGGGATGATATCAAACAGGTATTAACAAGGGCTGATGTACTGCTAAATATTGGTGGTGTGTGCTGGTTACCAGAATTCAAACTATGTCAACGGCGTGCGCTGATTGATATGGATCCTTTCTTTACCCAAGTTGGGAAATTTGCAACTGAGGGTTTGGATAATTACCAGACGCTGTTTAGTTACGGCATTAATATTGGCGAACCTAGTTGTTCTATCCCTACCAATGGTCGAGATTGGTTACCAACTGTTCCTCCGGTTGTCCCGGACATTTGGATTTCACAAGTGGCCGTTCCTGAGGACAATATTCCTTTCACTACTATTGCTAACTGGAATGCCTATGGCAGTATCACTTATGAAGGTAAAGCTTACGGACAAAAACGAGAGGAATTTTTACAGCTACACAACCTACCAAAACGAACAGCTTTACCATTAGAACTTGCTCTTTCTGGTGTGAACTCTCAAGAACGTAAACAGTTAAAGTTAGCCGGATGGCACATCCGAGATAGCCATTTTAGTAAGGATTTCGATCCATATCAAGCATATATTACTCAGTCGAAAGGGGAGTTCAGCGTCGCTAAGCAAGCCTATGTAGCAACTCGCAGCGGCTGGTTCAGCGATCGAAGTGTTTGCTATTTAGCCTCGGGGCGACCCACGGTTTTACAAGATACCGGTTTCGTGGATCAGTTTCCCCTAGAAAACGGAGTATTAATCTTTTCCACCTTTGACGAAGCCGTTGAATGCCTAGAACGTGTCAGACATAACTATTCGTTGCATTGTCAGGCGGCAAGAGAGATCGCAAACCAGATATTCTCCTATGAGAATGTTTTACCTCGGCTTTTGCATCAAGCCCTACATTCCACTTATCAACATCAAGGGACGATTCTTGGAGGAGGGCTGACATGATTATCCTTTTTGCGGGCAGCATTGGTCGTTTCCCAGTAGGGGGGCACGCCTGGGTTGATATGCATTATCTCCTGGGATTAAAAGCTTTAGGACACGAGGTAGTTTACTTTGAGGAGTGCGGACCTGAATCCTGGGTATATAACTGGGAAACTGAGGAATTTACAACTGACTTAGAATATCCTACTCAGTATCTTTACGACTGCTTAGCAAGTATTGGTTTTGACTATCAATGGATATATCGGGCTGGGACACAGTCCTCGGGAATGTCTTTAGATCGGTTCTTAGATTTGTGTGCTCGAGCTGACTTACTAATTGTGCGTGGATCTCCGATTTCGCTATGGCTTGAGGAATATGAATGGCCAAACAAATGCATCTATATTGACTCTGACCCAGGATTTACTCAAATTCGCCTTGCCAATGGAGATCCCGATCTTGTAGAGACGGTGAAACGTTCTAGTAGCTTATTCACAGTAGGGCAGTGCGTGGGTTCACCGGATTGTAGCGTGCCCACAGTTGGATATGACTGGTTACCTATATTGCCGCCAATTTATCTGCCGAGTTGGCCGGTAATAAACATAGATGATACAGCCTTTTTTACCACTTTAATGCAATGGCGTAGCTATCCGGAAGTAACCTTTGCTGGTATACAGTATGGTAATAAGGACGTAGAATTTCCCAAGTTTATCGATCTGCCCAAGCAAACAACTCAGCCATTTCAAATTGCCTTAACTGGCCCTCATTCCGCACCAGAACCACTTCTAGAAAATCGTTGGAATGTTGCTACGGGTTGGGAAATTACATATACACCAGAAGCATACCAGCAGTTTATTCAAAACTCGCGAGCTGAGTTCGCTGTGGCTAAGCAAGGTTATGTTGCTATGAAAACAGGCTGGTTTAGTGATCGAAGTGCAAGTTATTTAGCATCGGGTCGTCCGATTCTAGTGCAAGATACGGGCATTGGAAATCGACTCCCACTGGGTGAAGGCTTGCTCACATTTGAGAATCCAAAGGAGGCAATCGCTGGAGTAAAGAAAATTAATTTGAATTACGGCACTCATAGTGCAGCAGCGCGACATTTGGCTGAGGAATATTTCTCCGCGCATCGAATCTTAAATTTTGTTTTAGAAGTTGCAATGAATTAGGGGATTTAATTATGTCTAACATCACAATTGGGTTTGTTCAACGTGAGCGATTTTCTTTAGCTGCTGAATTGCTACAACGTATTTTTGAATACACACAGTTGCCATTTAATCTAATTGTTGTAAATTGCAACATTCCTAATGTTTACTGGAACCAGATGGAGCAGGTTCTAACAGGTCGAAAAAACGTAAGTATCATTCACCACGAGCACTATTTACTGCCAAATCAGTCCAAAAATCTAGTGATTCAAGCTACCGAGGACGAATTCTTATGTCTTATCGAAAACGACAACCTGGTGAAAGAAGGTTGGCTCACTCAGTTAATGACAGCTTGTGAAGAATATCCTGCTGATGTAGTGGTTCCTTTAATTATTGAGGGTCCCTTAGGGGCGGGAAAGGTTCATTTTGACGATCTTTTAGGAACCGTTCAAACAGTAGAAACTCCTGACGGATCTAAGTGGGAAATCGTACCTCGCACAGATATCAAAGAACTAGATTGGGGCTCTACCGAACGACGCACTGTCCAATTTATGGAGCAACATTGTCTATTTTTTAGGCGTAAGATTTTTGACCAAATCGGCTTTTATGATGAAGAGCTGAATACTAGAGACGAGATTGATTTAAGCTTAGCTCTTTACAAAGCGGGAGCCAGGGTCGTTTTTGAACCCAAATGTGAGGTGCATTATATTCCTCCTTATCCTCCTAATGAAGATGAGCTTGACTATTTCTTTATGAAATGGGATTTGAAGCTTGCAGAAGAAAGTCGAGTTCGCATTCAACAAAAGTGGAATTTAGTTCACGTACCAGGGGATATGGAATTTGTCCATGACCGGAATCGCATTGGTCAATTGCACCAAGTGAACGCTACCCTCAAACAGCTAATTCCGCCAGAAAAACCATTCATATTAGTGGATCAGGCTCAATGGCTGGGCACAGAAATTGTTGAAGGTTTGCATCCAATTCCATTTATAGAACATGGAGGAAATTATTGGGGTGATCCCGCAGACAGCGATACCGCTATCCGAGAACTGGAACGTTTGAAAAAATCCGGAGCTGCTTATATTGTTTTTGCCTGGCATTGCTTTTGGTGGCTAGATTACTACACAAGCTTCAGGAAATACTTAGACTCTACATATGACTGTATTCTAAAAGACAGCTATCTAGTTGCCTTTGATTTAAGTTCGGTAAAGCCTCAGATTTTGGCCTCACAAAAGAAGGTATTGGCTGATTATTAAAGATGCTAATGCTTTAGTATACATAATTAGTCTTCCAGCATTTCTGCTCAGTATTTGCTAGTTTTCTGGAGAAACCATGATGAATAAGCTACGGGTCACATATGTCTTATCTCATTATCCTCAAATCTCTGAAACATATATCGAATCAGAGCTTGAAGCAATTTGGGATGATTTTGAAATTCAAATTATTAGCATGACACCAGCATATGCTACCTATCAAAAACATTTTCCATACAGATGCATTAAGAACCCCTTTGAAATCAAGAAAGAGATAGAAAAATTTAAGCCTGATGTGTTGCACACCCACTGGCTAAGTCACATTCGTGACTTAGCCTATTTGGCAGGTTTTTTTGCTAATGGAGAAAATCAAATTCCATTCACAGTAAGGTCGCACTCTTTCGACGTTTTAGATCCGTCAGGTCGCATTGTGCAAGCAGCTGTTCCTTTTATCAACAGTGAGCTCTGTTTAGGAATACTTTCATTCCCTTTTGCACGTGAGATATTAGAAAGTCATGGAGTGAAAAGTGAGAAAATTCATGAATCTTACCCTGTAATGAACTTTAAGCGGTTTTATGATCGATCGGCCAACGGTGAATCTGTCATGAATGTAGGCGCTTGCATACCCAAAAAAAAGATGGAGGATTTCTTAGAACTTGCCAAGAAGATACCAAACAGAGAATTCAACTTATATGCACTGGGCTATAACTCTCCTAGCATAGCTTCGTTAAATAAAGAGATGGGCAAACCAGTCAATGTAGTTTCTCCGGTTGAGCCTAGTCAAATGCTTGCAGAGTATAAGAAACATAATTGGCTAGTCTACACAGCTTGCCATGACTTGAAAACGGTTGGCTGGCCTGTCGCAGTGGCTGAGGCCCAAGCTGCTGGTCTAGGAGTTTGCTTTCCTAATATCCGACCCGACATCAAAGAATATGTAGGTGAAGCAGGATTTCTTTATGACTCCATTAGTGATGTGGCTGAAATAATTTCAAACCCGCCCTCAAAGGAGATTATCGAAAAGGGATTTGCTCAAGCCAAAAAGTCTGATATCTCCCTACATAAAAATACATTAATATCCCTTTGGAAGAAATCATCAACTGCTTCTCGGCGAATCAATGCTCAAAACAGTTCAATCTCCTTAAATATTGTTCCATGGGGGAAAGATAATACTATTTTAGAAGCACGGATTAAGGAGATTGAATGGGTTTCTGAGTTTTACCAAGCCGCTGTTCCTGGATCTACAGTCCTTGTTGCAGGTAATCCTGATGATTGGAATGTTGACATGCTTTTCCGTGAATACAAAACTGTTCCTTTTATAGGAGATGGCAATAAATATTGGGGTGCGCCTTCTGACTCTGAACAAGCAATTCAGGAGTTGATAAAAGTTTCAAATATCGTTGATTTTATCGTATTCCCTTGGCATGTATTTTGGTGGTTAGACTACTATGAAAACTTTAAAATTCATCTAAAATTACACTATTGTTGGATAGTTAAAAATAATTTTATAATTGTTTTTAAAATCTAATTGGGCTTAATAGCTGTCGATCTTCAAAGGTTAAAGCAATAGAATATTTTTTTAGCAGAAAACAATGAATCATTTTGCTAGTATCATTATTAACAACTTTAACTATGGACGTTTTCTTAGGAACTCAATCGATAGCGCATTAGAACAAAGCTATGATTTTTTTGAGGTAATAGTCGTAGATGACGGTTCGGAAGATGATTCCCACTCAATAATTGCAAGCTACGGTAATAAAGTTAAAGCGATTTTTAAGGAAAACGCTGGTCAAGCTTCTGCATTCAATGTAGGTTTTAAAGCTAGTAAAGGAGATATTATTTGCTTCTTGGATGCCGATGATATGCTGTTACCTAATGCAATCAGTCAAGCTGCTCAAAAATTCTATGATTCACATGTCGTTAAGGTTCACTGGCCTTTACATGGGGTTGATGCAGAACTCAAAAAGCTTGGCAAGGTAATTCCACCTGGGCCATTATCTAGGGGAGACTTGTTAGAAAAATTTATCTCGACTGGTCCTGAGGGAATGGTTTCTCCACCTACTAGCGGAAATGCATGGTCAAGAAACTTTCTTGAGAAGATTTGCCCTATGCCTGAAGAAGAGTATAGAAATGGAGCAGACTATTATCTGAACTCGTTAGCCTTTCTCATGGGACGAGTTGAGAGCCTTTTGGACTGCCAAGGATTGTACAGAATCCATGGCAATAATGGCGTTTCTAGAGTACCCTACAAAAGACGTCTAAGAATTTGTAAGCATCTGCGGAACACGTTAAGCAAATACTTGGATTCTCAAGGATATGATTTCAATATTTGCGGTTGGGAAAGCAGTTACTACGACCATGTAGAACTAATGACTCAAGTTGGAGAAAAATTATCTTTGATTGTTACTTCAGGCTCATCTTACATTCTTATTGATATGAATGAATGGGGGCAAGGTTCCCTTGTGGAAAATTCTAAGTGCGTCCCTTTCCTAGAGAAGTCTGGTCTATATTGGGGGCTTCCAGAGAGTGATGATAATGCAATCTTTGAATTTGAGCGGTTGCGGTCATTAGGTATTGAATTTTGTGTTTTTGGTTGGCCAGCTTTTTGGTGGTTTGAACACTATAAGGGGTTTTGTCAATATCTTTATAGACACTGTAAATGTCTCTTAGAAGATGAACAATTAATTATATTTAAGTTGTAGTATCAAGCCAAGGAAAATTTAGCTTAAGCTGTCGTGCATTAAAAATGCACAACAGCAAGTCAAAAGTCACGCATTCAAAAGTCAAAAGTGAAGAAAGTTTGAGGCTGATCTATCGAATAGAATAATATACAAATTAGATGCACAACAGCTTATTAGAAATAATGGGAATCCCAATTCCTGATTATTTCGATGGACAGTCTTTGATAAATATAAGATAAATTGCTGCTGCTAAATTCATGATTATTATTGTTGCAGGTGCTATTGGACGTTTCCCAGTCGGCGGTCAAGCATGGTGTGAAATGCAATATCTTTTGGGATTACGCTCGCTCGATCACCAAGTTATCTTCTTAGAAGAATGTGGGGAAAGTTCTTGGGTTTATAATTGGAAAGCAGAACAATTAACAACCTTTCTAGACTATCCAACCGACTACATTCAAGCATGTTTAGAACCATTTGGTTTTAGCAAGCAATGGATTTATCGTGCGGGAGACCAAGCTGTGGGAATGGAGATAAATGAATTTATTGATCTTTGTTCTCAGGCTGATTTGTTCTTAATACGAGGTTGCACCATCCCTCTGTGGAGACCAGAATACAATCTTCCTAAAAAACGCATTTTTATCGACAGCGATCCGGGTTTTACTCAGATTAAAATTGCTCATGGAGATCGAGAACTAATTAATACTGTTGAACATTGCGAAAAATTATTTACTATAGGGAAGCGCATAGGAAAACCAGATTGCCCAATACCGACAAATGGAAAACAATGGATTAAAACTAATTTCCCAGTTTTCCTGCCTGAATGGTCTTTTATAGAAGGCGAATCCTGTTCCGAGTTCACTTCAGTGATGCAGTGGAAAAGCTATAAAGCAGAAGTTTATCAAAATATTAGTTATGGAAACAAAGACAAAGAATTTCCTAACTTTATCACTCTACCCCAATTAACTAAGCAGCCTCTTCTTCTTGCTTTGACTGCTTCAGATCTTGTAGAAAAGGAGTTATCCACTTATGGTTGGAAAATAGTATCAGGATGGAAGAGTTCTTATACACCTGAACTATATCAAAAATTTATCCAAGCATCTCGTGCGGAATTCAGTGTAGCTAAACAAGGCTATGTATTGAGTCGGGGTGGATGGGTTAGCGATCGCAGCGTCTGCTATCTTGCCTCCGGTCGGCCAATTTTAGTGCAAGACACGGGCATTGGTGACTGCTTGCCAACTGGAAAAGGAATTCTCACTTTCCGTAACCTCTCCGAAGCCCTGAAGGGAATCGAGACCATTAACGCCGATTATGAACAGCACTGTCTTGCTGCGCGTCAAATCGCAGAACAATATTTTTCCACAGATCGAGTTCTACCACCCATGCTTGAAGCAGCTATGAGTTGAATAGTTGAATAGTGAAATTGGATTAAGGAGACATTACCATGCTAACAGTTACTATACTATAGGAATCGTACTTGAATCTTGCTACGTATACTGAGAAATAAACCTTTGTATGGCAAGCTTCTAGGCAATTTGGTGTTTCAGAAATCAAATATTAGTCCTATATTCTGGGCTAGCCAAATATTTACAATTAAAGTTTAGCTGCGTAAGTAGGTGGGCTAAAAATATCGAATCATTATTATGGAGTGAAAGGGAAATTTTTTGATGCATATATTAAAATCATTCCTTGATTGTGCAACGCCATATAATTTGCAATTCGGGTCTCATCGAGTTTCTTGACAAAATTTTGAGTAAATTAAATGCTAGAAAGATTACTGAAGGAAATAACCCATAAATTTCCTGACAAAACTGCTATCGTCTACGATCGCTCTCCGATTAGCTATCAGCAACTTTATCACTGGGTTCGGGAATTCAGTCGGGGGCTCAGAAACCTCGGCATTGGAGAAGGGGACTGCGTTGCTGTCTTGTTACCCAACTGCCCAGAATTTATCATTGCTTTCTACGCGATCGCCAAACAAAAGGCCATCATCTTACCTTTAAATCCGCTGTTTAAAGCAGAAGAAATTGAGGGATATCTCCAAGATAGTCAGGCAAAAGTGATTATTACAGATAGACAGCGAGCCGATATTTGCTATGTTTTGAAAGAAAAATTTAACCCTGAAATAAAAGTGATTTTGGTGGATGCTAACGGTTCAGAAGCTGAAAATTTCTACGATTTAATGGTTGCAGATACCGGAGAAAATGAAGCAGATACTGAAGCCTACTTAGGAGATATAATCTATCAGTATTCTTCTGGAACTACAGGGATTCCAAAACGTATTTGTCGAACTCAATATAATTTATACCATGAAGCCAAAAATTTGGCTGAAACAGCTCACATAAACAAAGCAGACATCATTCTTTGTCTCGTTCCCCTACATCATGCACATGGGTTAGGCAATTGTCTGTTAGCTGCCCTCAGTAATGGAGCAACTTTGGTTATTTTAGAACCAGTATTACAAGGGGAAACTATCGTGGAAGTTCCCTTTATTTTTCGTCGCAATCGCATCTTGGAACTACTGGAAACAGAAAAAGTGACTATACTTCCAATTGTTCCTTATATCGTGGAAGCCATAGCAGAAACACCAGCGGATGTAAACCCTGATTTATCAAACTTAAGATTGTGTTTCTCGGCAGGAAATTTTTTGTCAAAAGAGACGTTTGTTAAATTTTTACAGCGGTGGAAAGTTCCAGTGAGACAGCTTTATGGCTGTACGGAAGCGGGTTCAGTAACAATTAATTTAGATGAGCAAGTAGAAAACACCCATGATTCAGTTGGGATGCCCATGAAAAATGTTACCGTAACTATTGTTGATGAAGAAGGAAACGAACTACCGATAGAAACTAGAGGAGAAGTTGTTATCAAGAGTGAGGCGCTGACTCGGGGTTATGCTAATCTGCCAGAACTCAATCGACAAGTATGGCAAAATGGAGCATTTTTTACGGGAGACTTAGGTAAAAAAGATGCAGCAGGTCGCCTTTATATTACCGGAAGGAAAAAGCTACTTATTGATACGGGAGGCTATAAAGTCGATCCCTTGGAAATTGAAGATGTGCTAATATCCCATCCCCAGGTGAAAGAAGCAGTTGTGGTTGGAGTCAAGGAAATCTATGCAGGAGAAAAGGTAAAAGCGGTGATTGTTCCATTGACTCAGGAATGTACTTCCCAAGAGATTCTGTATTTTTGTCAAGGGAAGTTAGCAAAATTTAAAATTCCTAAGATAATTGAGTTTCGAGATAAAATTCCCAAGAGTCCTTTGGGTAAAATCTTAAGAAAAGACCTCGTTTAACTATCACTCAGGAAACAATGTCTATAAAAACCAGAGCAGATATTACCCAGACAACCAAAGAGTTAGTCTTAGAAGTTTTGCCAGGGATTAGCAGTGTAGAACTGTTGCCCGATAGTGATATTTTGAATCTGGGACTGGATTCAATCAACGCCATGAACCTACTGAGTAAACTGCAAAAGACTTTTGCCATTGAATTGTCAGCCGAAGATATTACCTTTGAAAACTTTCAAAACTTGAACGGTCTCGTTAACCTAGTTGAGAAAAAGCGCAGTCAATCAGGCTAATGACAGTTAATCAGATTACCTATGGTTCCAAGGCAGCCAGTCATCTGGAGCCTTACTGTGTAATTTGATTAAAATGATGATGAATCGTTAGTATTTCCCTAAAAAAATAAGGAGGTTAGCATCATGCAGAGCCTTGCAGAGATTAGGCAAACAACAAAACAGTTGGTTTTAGAAATATTGCCCGAAGTGAGTAGTGAAGAACTGTCACTTGAAAGTGACATTTTCAATCTGGGACTGAACTCCATAAATGCAATGAACTTACTGACTAAACTGCAAGAGACGTTTGGCATCGAGTTGACAGCGGATGATATTACCTTTGAAAATTTCCAAAACGTAGCCGGTCTGGTTAAGTTAGTTGAGAAAAAGAGCAGCAAACAAATTAAATAACTTACAGGTTGATAACCGCTAGTCAGTTGTATTTGAGGGTTTATCTATGAAGGAAGTACGCATAGTTAATCTATTGTCTGAATTTGATGCTCGCTTGGAAGCAGAACATAACCAACTCCAAGCACTTAGTCCTCAAGAAAGAGCCAAGCATTTAGATAACATGATGCTCGCAGTTGGCCGACAAACTGGAGAGTTTTTGAATATGCTGCTCAAAACCCAAGGTGGCAAACGCATTCTTGAAATTGGGACTAGCGTTGGCTATTCAACAATTTGGTTAGCGGAAGCAGCGCGGGTAAATGGTGGTTGCGTCACCACTCTTGAATATGTTGCTACTAAGCAGGCCCAAGCAGTAGAAAATATTCGTAAGGCTGGTTTAGAAGACTTTGTCGATTTTCAACTTGGGGATGCGGTAAAGTTAGTGGAAACTTTACCAGGAACTTGGGATTTTGTCTTGCTCGATCTCTGGAAGCAGTTTTACATTCCCTGCTTTAATCGCTTGTACGAAAAGCTTGCTCCTGGGGCGATTATCGTTGCTGATAACATCAATTTTCCTCCTGATTTTGCTCCAATCATGAAGGCTTATCAAGAATGTGTCCGGGCTAAACCAGATTTAGATTCAATTCAAATTGATATTGGTCAAGGTCTTGAGGTAACGCGAAAAGAAATCAATTAATTAACTAAATGTTACTGGAAGAGCCTTTAGTCCCCGTAAAGCTAAGTTTTTGCGCCACTCTAATTTGTCTGAGGCTAGTTTCAGATTGGGCAATTTTTGCAGTAAGCTATCGATCGCAATTTCTGCTTGGATGCGTGCTAGACTAGCACCTAAACAACGATGAGTACCATCGCCAAAAGCTAGGTGCTGGTTTTCCGCTCGGGAAATGTCGAATTGATCGGGTTGATAAAATTGAGAGGGATCTCGATTAGCAGCGCCTAAACAGAGAAATATTTTCTCTCCTTTTTGAACTGTCTGTCTTCCTATTTCTAAGGTATCACCAGCAATCCGACTAATTGTCTGTATTGGACTGTCATAACGAAGCATTTCTTCCACCGCAATTCGGATAATTTGCGGGTTTTGTTTTAGTTTTTCCATTTGTTCTGGATGTTGGAGCAATGCTAACATTCCATTACCTATTAAATTAACTGTTGTTTCTTCTGCGGCAACAAACAATTGGATGCAAATTGCTAATACTTCTTCTTCACTAAGCTTGTCATTTTTATCTCTGGCTGCAATCAAATAGCTAATTAGATCATCTTGTGGAGCTTTAGATCGTTGAGCAATCAGAACCCGAAAGTATTCTTGAAATTCCAAAATTCCCTTGTTGATAGCTTCATATTCTTCTAAGGAGATTAAAGAGTCAAGAATACGAGATAAAATCTGAGAGTTTTGCTGAAGTCGTTTTGGTGCATCACCGGGGGAAACTCCTAACATCCTAGCAATCACATTCGCAGGAAGTACCTCTGCTAGATCGGCGATAATATCCATCTCCCCTCTAATTTGTACCACCTCTAAACATTCATCTACGATTGTCTGGATTTGGGGACGCATACCCTCAATCACTACCGGAAGCAATGCTTTACTTACCAGACGGCGTAATCGAGTATGATCCGGCGGATTTATGTAAAATAAAAATTTGTTGCTAGTATCTACAAGCGCGTCAATATTTTTGCCTTTATTTTGTAAATCTTTATTTTTTTCTGAGATCAACTTTGGACGTTCATAACTATAAACACGACGCTCCTTTAAAATAGTCTTCACATGTTCATAGCGAGTAAGAAACCAAGCGCCTCCAAGGGTAGAGCAAATATCATTTTCAGCGCGAAGCCGATGATATATAGGATAAGGATTAATGCGAAACTCAGGAACAAAAGGATTAAACTGGATCGGTTTCATCAGTTGTTTTCTTACTCCTCCTATGCTAGGTTAAGGTCTTCAGCATTTAAATTGGCTATTCAGACTGACGGGGAGAAGGGGAGAATCTTTCCGGGTTGGAAACCTAACTTGACAAGTCCCAGTTTGAATGCATCTTAGGTTAACAAGACAATTAATTTGCCCTGATTTTAACATAACTTGAAAATAATGATGATACAACAAACCTATGATGTAGCAATTTGCGGTTCAGGATTAGCTGGGCTGACTCTAGCGCGACAGTTAAACTTGAAAATGCCGGAGCTCTCAATTGTTCTTCTGGATCGGCTGGCTCGCCCCCTTCCACAAGCTGGTTTTAAGGTAGGAGAATCAACTGTTGAGGTGGGTGCTTATTACTTGGCTAATGTCCTTGAGATGACTGACTATTTTGAAAAGAATCACTTGCATAAACTGGGATTTCGCTATTTCCTGGGTGACACAACTGGGGATTTTCACAAACGACCTGAAATTGGGCTTTCTGAATTTGAGCCGCCTCATTCCTATCAAATAGACAGAGGGGTGTTAGAGAGTGATTTACGCCAATTTAATGTTAATGCCGGAATCGAATTGTTGGAAAATTGTCTAGTCAAAGACATTAAATTAGCCTCCGAATCAGCAAAACATCATCAAGTTATTTACAGTAAAGACAACAATAAAAATCCTCAAATTATTCAGGCTCGTTGGGTAATTGACTCCACAGGTTACCGCCGTTTATTACAAAAAAAACTGGGTTTAGCTAAACCCCTCAAGTCTAAATTTAGTGCTGTTTGGTTTCGGGTAGAAGGTCGCTTCGATGTGGATGATTTTGTGCCGGAGACTGAACAAGAATGGCATGGAAGAGTTCCCAACAGAATTCGCTATTTCTCTACAAATCATTTGTGCGGAGAAGGATATTGGTTATGGCTGATTCCTCTATCTAGTGGCTACACAAGTTTGGGAATTGTAACTGATGAAAATGTTCACCCCTTTGGAACTTATCACACATACGAAAAAGCTTATCAATGGCTAGAAACATACGAACCAACAGTGGCACTTCATCTCAAAGATAAACCACCTGTAGACTTTCAAAAACTGCCTCAATATACTTACTCCTCTCAGCAGCTATTTTCCATAAATCGCTGGTCTTGTGTGGGAGTAGCGGGGGTATTTGCTGACCCCTTTTATTCTCCTGGAACTGATTTAATTGGTTTTGGCAATTCTCTAACTATCCAGATGATTGAACTCGATCTTCAAGGTAAGCTAACTCAACAAACTGTAGATGAAGCTAATCGTTTTCTGATCTCATATAGCGAGAGTATTACCTCGCAGATTCATAGTACCTATCTATGTTTTGGCAATGATACGGTAATGGCAATGAAGTTGCTATGGGATGTTTTAACTGCTTGGGCTTTTAGCGCACCGTTAATGTTTAATATGCTATTTCTTGAACCAAGCAAAAGGGCTAAAGTTTCCCAGGGAGCGGGAGTTTTGTTTATTTTGTCTCAGCGGATGAATCAATTTTTCCGAGATTGGTTGACGAAATCACAGGGGCGATTTTCCTTTGACTTCATTGATTACCTGAAGATTCCGTTCGTCAGAGAGTTAAGAACTCGTAATTTAGCCCCCAACAAAACTGAGCAAGAGCTAATTGATGACCATACAGCCAGCATTCAACTTTTGGAAGAATTGGTTCAAGTGATGTTTTTATTGGCATTGGAAGATACCATGCCGGAACAATTATCCCAGTTTCCAGAAGGGATTTGGTTGAACTCTTGGGCAATTAGTTTAAATCCAGAAAAATGGGAATCTGATGGACTGTTTCGACCGAGAACTAAGCCTCGGGATTTGCGCCCAATTACCAAACAATTGCGTCAGCTGATTCGCTTCAAGTCAGTTGAGGAAAAATTTGTGGCTGTTTAGTCCATTAAGTCTCAGCTAAAAACGTAAAGTTAATTTTGTTGTCTTGACGATTAATATCAGGACTTACGCAACTGGCACAGTGCGATCGCTATTTAGTAGTATAAATGTATTAAATAATTAAAAGTCTTCTATATTGATCAGGGATTGACCATCAAAATAATCAGGAATTGGGATTCCCATTAAATTTAAAATTGTTGCTGGTAAATCTGGTGCTTTCCCAATGGGTAAAGATTTTCCTGCTTCCATTTGAGGTCCTTTGATCATGACAAAGCCTTGAGAGTTATGGCTTCCACTGCGTAAATAAGGAACAGGACCAATTCTACCAAAATCAGGACTATCAACTACATCTGTGGGATGATCTTCTTGCCATTTAACAATTAAATCAGCCGGACAATTCTTAAGATTCTCAGTTGTTGGATCTTGTCTAGTGCGAATCACTTGCTTTACCATAGGCTTACCTGTTCTCCCATCTGTCAGACGTGACAAATGTTCACAAATATCATTGCAAACTTGATCGTAATCAGACGGCTGAACCTGTCCTAAAGCCTCACGTCCCTTCAAATTAATCCGAATGTAACCATCAGAAAAACTCGGTAGGGCAAAAGCTTTCATTTTGTGCCAAATGGGTTTATACCAGTTAGCCGGTTGCCAGCACATTGGTTCACCTGCTTCCTGTTGCTGTCTAGGAGATTCTAATTCTATTCCTGAAGTTCTCTGACTCCATATTTCTTGTTGCCAATAATCCCAATCCCAGTTCGGATAAAAGTAATTAAACTTCGGTAAAGGAGGAGTCGTGTTTTGTTTTCCTGCAACTAAAGCAGTTTGACCTGGAAAAGTCCATCGATACATAAACTCTGCGAGGAAAAACATACTGGGAACATCTAAAAAATTAGAACTCATGCCATGAGCAGAAAAAATAACAACATAAGTCTCTTCAGAAACTTGAGACAAAATTTCGCCAATCGCTCGATCAACTCCTTGGAAGATTTCTAATAAAAAATCACTGCCCTCATTGATCTCAGATAGAGGATGGGGTTGACTCAAGTGCCAAAAATAATGACCTCCTGAATGGGTTTATGAAAACATTGTCAAGAAAAAATCCCAATCTTGATGAAGTAGTTCCTGGCAAATTTGACTTCTTTGAGAAATCCCCGTCAGTAATCGGTTTTTAAGGGTATTTATGGTTTCAAGATCATAACAATTTGCCCAGTCTCTACCATAAGCAGGATGTTTGCCATATTTATCAACAATTTCTTTGAGGAGATGGTCAGGTTTTGAGCAACTCGATCCTTGCTGAGAGTGAGAACCCCAACCTAAGACTTGTAATCCTTTCACTTCTGGACAGAGTCTAGTTTGAGGCATATCAAAAACAGTAACACGGTAGTCACTATTCAACGTATAGAAAGGAGGATATTCCTGGAAATCATAAGCCTTGATGTCAGATACATTGTAGTTAGAATGGTGAAATTTCTGAGGACCCCAATACCCTGTTTTCTCAGGAAAACAACCTGTCAGAAAAGTTGTCCAGGGAGTCTCTGCTCGATAGTATTCAATGTTTGTTAGTCTTCCACTAACCCCTTGAGATTTCAGATGGTTAAGATTGCTAAGATATCCTTGAGCGATCCAATTTTCCACCTGATCGGGAGCCGCAGCATCTAAACCAATAGCAATGACTTTAGATTTCATTGATACAACTAAGTATTTGAACAGGAATATTTATATAGTAGCTTATTCATTGAAAATAGCTTCCAGACTATACTATAATTTATACTTAGCTCTACTCAAGTTTGTATTTTAGCCCCGCGAATTTTACCAAACTGATGATATCAATCCCTGGCCAGCCAATTGATTCAACTGCCATGATACCTCAGAGGAATACAATCGTGCAGTATGCCTACAAGCAAACACCACAAGGTGAATTGATGCTCGATGTCCACTTGCCATCCGGATGGAAGTCAGTAGATCGGCGACCCGCAGTGGTTTTCTTTTTTGGCGGGGGGCTTTACCACCATCTGAAGGGACAGTTTAATTACCAGGCAGCATACTTGGCTACTCGTGGTCTGGTGGCAATCGAAGTTGACCATCGTACCAAACATTATCACGGTACTACAATTGACAAATGTAGTGAAGATGCCAAGAGTGCTATACGCTGGGTGCGAAGCCATCCTCAAATACTGGGTATCGATCCAGACCGAATCGCAGTTGCTGGTTCTTCTGGTGGTGGGCAGATGGCTGCCGCGACTTGTACAGTGAAGGGATGTGATGCCCCAGGGGAAGATTTGAGTATTTCCTGCCAAGCCAACTTGCTGCTACTGTTCAATCCCATCCTGGACTTTTCCGATGAAGATCGAACCCAGATGGTCGGTTCGGCTGAGATAGCTCGCAACATTTCTCCCAATCTCAATTTGCACGCCAATATCCCTCCCACCGTTTTATTCTACGGTACTGAAGATCCAGACTTGGATCAGGGGATCTCCTATTTCAAGCAAGCCAGATCCCTAGGGGTAGAAGCGACCCTTTACACAGCAGACGGGGTCGGACATGGATTCATTAAGCAGGAGCCTTGGCTCAATGCCACCCTCTACCTCAGCGACCAGTTTTTAAGGAAACATGGATATCTAGAGGGTGATCCTGCCTTGCCTGGGGACGGAGCAGCCCAAATGCGGGAAGTCAAAGTCGAGGAGGTTAAGGATACACCCAGTAATAGTTCTGTCCGGCCTTCGGTGAGACTCGCTGCCTACGCCATGTTTCGCAACTTTAAAACAGCCCAGGAGTCACACAAGGTCTTCGGCATTGGTTTGAGTGGCACAGGCAGCGAGAGTCTGAGTGAAGCCCTCAATCATCTGGGAATTGGCACCAAATACTATTCTCACAATCCCAACGCCCTCAATGCTTTGCTCAATGGCAGTAAGCTGCCTATTCTGGAACAATACCAAGGTTTAGTTGATGGCATTGCTCCCTTCTATCGCCAACTGGATCAAGTCTATCCCGGCAGCAAATTCATTTTGACTGTTCGAGAAAAGCACAGTTGGCTTGAGTCCATGGAAAATCTCGCCAGCACCATGGCAGAAAATGTGTCTTGGCTCAACCCAGAGGGGGAACCGTTAAACGAATTCTTGCTCTACCAACTCAACTACGGTTTGTTTGAGTTCAATGCCGACCGATATTGGCAAGCTTACGAGGGCTACGTTCAAGGGGTTCTGGACTATTTCCAAAACCGACCATCGGATCTGTTGGTGATGGACATCTACAACGGCGATCGCTGGGACAAAGTTTGTCCGTTTCTAGAACTGACTTTGCCTTCGGTGCCCTTTCCCCAGAGTCACTATTGGAAAAATCTACAGTATTGGAGCAAACAGGCTGGGGCAACCTGGGCTTATATCGAAATGCTGATTCCGGCAGATTGTCAATTCATTTTTGTTGATGACTGCACAACAGAAGCTAGCCATCGTTCTTACTCGCCTTTTCTAGAACGGGATGGGCAGTATTGGGGGGCACCACCGGATGATGAAACTGCCATTGCTGAGTTAGAACGAATGCGCCAGGCAGGAGCAAAATTTATCGCCTTTGCCTCTGTTGCCTTCTGGTGGTTTGAATTCTATTCCCAATTTCACGATTACCTGCGCTCCCATTTCTCCTGTATTTGGGAAAACGAATGCCTGGTTATATTTCACCTGGAATTTAAATGACTGATATTTCATTTTTGGGCATGGTTCATACCAAGTTGCGATCGCTAAGTAGACATCTCCAAAATAGTAATATTCTGTGTAATTAGAATGTACAACAGACTATTTAATACATAACGATACGGTGTATGAGGCATTCCCTTGCCACGTTTTTCTGGTTCCTTGGGAAATATATCTTCAAACAACTTCCATTCTAAGTCGCTCAATCCTTCAAAACGCCCAGCCATAAATTGATACACCCAACTCAAGTGAGAAATAGATTATCACGTTTTTATATTAGTGGGATAGGTTCATGTATTGAGTCGGGGTGGATGGGTTAGCGATCGCAGCGTCTGCTATCTTGCCTCCGGTCGGCCAATTTTAGTGCAAGACACAGGCATTGGTGACTACTTGCCAACTGGAAAAGGAATTCTCACTTTCCGTAACCTCTCCGAAGCCCTGAAGGGAATCGAGACCATTAACGCCGATTATGAACAGCACTGTCTTGCTGCGCGTCAAATCGCAGAACAATATTTTTCCACAGATCGAGTTCTACTACCCATGCTTGAAGCAGCTATGAGTTGAATAGTTGAATAGTGAAATTGGATTAAGGAGACATTACCATGCTAACAGTTACTATACTATTCTGGGCTAGCCAAATATTTACAATTAAAGTTTAGCTGCGTAAGTAGGTGGGCGTTAACAAATCAACCTATGTGACAAAATGTAAAATCAGTGAAAAGCTTAGAAATAGGTTATTCCATAGTTGTTACAAAACTAAACATTGACACTACAATCCGATTAAAATGGATCAAGTCAACATTGAGATTCAACAAGGTGTGAAAATGGATCGAGCAAACATTGAAATTCAACATTCTGGGTTTGCCAAATATTTACAATTAAATAGTCTAATCGCCTTTGTCGCGAATTGATGTTTTAGTAATCCCTCAAATAAATTACTTTACTCTCATGCAGTCAAAAAAATATTTGCCCGATCAGCTTAGCAAACAAGGGCTTGTAAGTAAAAAAAATAGTCCCAGAGTTAGCATTGGGTTGGCAGTCTACAATGGGGAAAATTTCATCAGGGAAGCCATTGATTCAATTCTTGCTCAAACATTTACTGATTTTGAACTAATTATCTCCGACAACGCTTCGACAGACCAAACGGAAGCCATTTGTAAAGCTTACGCAGCACAAGATGAGCGAGTCCGGTACTATCGGAATCCAGAAAATTTTGGTGCTGTTGTTAACTCCAACCGAGCCTTTGAATTGGCATCAGGCGAATATTTCAAATGGGCCTCCCATGACGACGTGATTCGACCCGAGTTTCTTGCCAAATGCGTCGAAGTCCTAGACCGCGACCCGTCTGTTATCCTCTGTTATCCTAGGACTATTACCATTGATGAGCAAGGTAATCCCAGGAAAGAATGGGAGACAAGACCGGAGTTCGATTCGACGGTACCTTACAGAAGATTCCGCGAAGTCTTAGCACCAGTGGAAACATTTCCCATTTGGGGGCTAATGCGGTCAGAAGTCTTGAAGAAGACACCGCTTTTTGGCAGTTATCCGGAATGCGACCTGACCTTACTAACTGAGTTGAGTCTTCACGGGCGCTTTTATGAAATTCCGGAGTTTCTCTTCCTCAGTCGGGAACATAGAAAGCGATCAGTGCGGGCTTACGACTTTCGCAACCCCTATAAAGCAATTGCCTGGTACAACCCAAAAAGATCGGCAAAGCTTTTTTTCCCAGCTTGGCAGCTATTGGCCGGACATATTGCGGGGATCAATCGCTCGCCAGTCAGTTGGCGCGATCGCCTACCTTGTTATCTCGAAATGGCGAAGTGGATAAAAGAGTACAGACACCAATTGCTGCGTGACATTATTGTTGCGACCAAACAAGTGCCGGGGATTGGTTCAGCAGTTACTCAAGTCCACAAGCAACAGGTTGAATCGAGTTGGTCAAGACAAGTTGCTCAAATAGTAAAAGCAGTGGAATCAATTATTCCTGTAGAGGAAGCCTTTATCCTTGTCGATGAAAATCAATTTGATTCCGAGGCTTTTTCCAGGTGGCGAACCCTCCCCTTTCTTGAGCAAAACGGGCAATATTGGGGACTACCACCGGACGATTACACCGCCATTGCAGAACTAGAGCGACTGCATCAAAACGGAGCCAATTTTATTGTCTTTACCTGGCCGACGTTTTGGTGGTTTAGTCACTATACCAATTTCCATGGCTACTTGCGCTCAAAATTTTGCTGTTTACTAGAAAATGACCATCTGGTTGTCTTTAAGTTACGGCAATAATGGCTTTACTGGTGTTGCTGAATTAGGGAATGAATAGGAGTGGGGTGGGTATCCTGCCTGCCCGACAATTGAAACGGGCAAGATGCCCGTTCCACGGCAAGATGCCCATTCCACAAAACTCTTCAAGTCATGCCATTATTAAGCAACGCCAAAGCTTGGTAGTTTAATGCAACGGTTGGAGTTATAAGAATGGCACGTATCATTATTTGTGGTTATATGATTCGTCATCCAGTTGTAGGTAATTTGCTGGCATTTTTTCATTACCTTTTGGGTTTTTCCAAAATGGGGCATCAGGTAATATATCTAGAGGAAAGTGGTTGGTCTCAGTCTTGCTATGATCCCTCCTATCGAAACTATAGCGATGACCCTGAACCAGGAATTAGAGTCGTCAAAAACCTATTTTCACGATTTGGTATCAATGCTGAGTTAGGCTTCATTAATCGAGAAACAGGTAGAATCTATGGCTTAGTTTGGGATGATCTCAAAGAGGCATTAAAAACGGCTGATTTACTGCTGAATATCGGTGGCGTGTGCTGGTTGCCAGATTTCAAGCTGTGTCAACGGCGGGCGCTCATAGATATGGATCCTTTTTTTACTCAAATAGGAAAGTTTGCAATTGGAGGATTAGAAGATTATCAGATGCTCTTTAGCTATGGGACGAATATTGGTCAATTCGGTTGCTCTATTCCAACTCATGGTCGAGACTGGTTACCAACTGTTCCTCCTGTTGTGCCAGAAATTTGGACAGATGAATCTCCTACGAATTCAGCCTACCTTAAATCCAATACTGATATTCCTTTTACTACTGTTGCCAATTGGACTGCCTATGGTAGTATCACCTACGAAGGTAAAACTTACGGACAGAAGCGAGAGGAATTTTTACGGTTGCTTGACCTTCCTAAGCGATCACCGTTTCCTTTAGAACTTGCCCTTTGTGGCATTGGCCCTAAAGAACGCAAGCAGTTTGAGGTTGCTGGATGGCAAATCCGAGATAGTCAATTTAGTGAGAACTTTGAGGAGTATCAGGCATACATCACCCAGTCAAAGGGAGAATTTAGTGTAGCAAAACAGGCCTATGTTATAACTCGTAGTGGTTGGTTTAGCGATCGCAGCGTATGCTACTTAGCCGCTGGATGTCCTACCGTTTTGCAGGATACGGGTTTCAGAGATGAGGTCTCTTCTGGAAACGGGCTATTAATGTTTTCGACCCTCGACGAGGCAGTTCACTGCCTGAATTGTGTTAAGCATGACTATTTACGTCACTCTAAAGCAGCTCGCGAGGTTGCTGAACGGGTATTTAGCTATCGAATTGTTTTGCCTCGTCTTTTAGATCTTGCCTTGCATTCCAAATCTGGGCATCAAACGACTAATTTCTTGGGAGATCCACCATGATCTCTCTTTTTATCGGCCACATTGAGTGTTTGCTAATATGCGGCATTCATGGGTTGTTATGTCTATCGTCCAGGAATGTATATCCAAGGTATGTGGTGATTTCTTTTCAAGAATAACGTTTAGAAATGGCAGGGTAAACGCATCTTGTTGGGTAACCGGGGATAGTTCTCAATAAACCCTGCCTTGTCTTGATGGAGTCGCTCATGGTTTTGGTTCTGTGTGCGGAACTTGTTTCCGCACCTTGTAAGCCCCGTGGAAACCACGGCAGTTGCTCATGGGGGGAAGCCCCTTTGAAGTTACCGTAAGAGAGGGTCGCCTTGATAGCGACAGGTTATGGGTCATACTTTTAAGTTATATGAAATAAGGCTCCACTCTCTAAGGTTTCGTCCAAGACCGCACTGCCTCCCCAAGACCGCGCTGCATCGCTTCATAGCCCTTCAGTTGAACGTTGTGAGCATTCTGAATAAGACTGTACCCAGTAGCAGTAAGTACATCATAATCTAGAAACACCACAGAGATTGGGATTGAGGTTTCGAGTAGTTCAAACTTTGGGGGAACTTCAGTCTTGAGGTGAATCAAACGAACCCCAAGGTGGGACAATTTAGGTAAGTATCCGAAAATCCCATTCTCAATCGTGTAGTCTCTAGGAGAATAATCTGGGATCAAGTTCTGCTAATTGGCAGTGTTGCATGGTCAGCACCCCCCTCTTGCCTAGACGGGGCAACCTGACTCAACTGCTATGTTTTCCATAACCCTGATGCTAGGTTAGGTAATTATGGCGGAAAATGTTGAGGTAATAATTATGATTATCCCATTATCGATAACTTTGATGATCGCCTCAGTAGCCATTTACCTTTGCGTTAAGACTACTGAAGAAATCGTCAAAGTGGCTGCAGCTATAACAGCCTTACTGTGTCTGTTTGTCAGCCTATTTTTTGTTCCTTGGCCAATCAAACTACTGATTTTGATAGTTCCCTTTATTTTTGAAAAACTCCAGCGGGTAGCCTCTCGCTAGGGATTAGGAATGATTGCTTTAGGCTTTAAGTAATAAAATCATTAACGATTAACTATTAACCATTAACCATTAACCTAACCCCTAACAGGGTAAGCATATGCGCTACGCCCAGGCTACGCCAACAGCTATCAGCGTGTCGCGTATCAGCTTTGGGTCTGTGGCCACGCTACCGGAACAGATTATCCCCATAGCGCAGGCTGTCTTGATGCAATAGCGAGTGGTTTGTTCGCGAAGCGTCGCCTTTGGCGATAGTTACCGTAAGACAGGCTCGCCTTAATCAATAAGTTTTAACCATGCATCTGCATAGCCTACCAACCATAAAGGCGAGCCTGTCTAAGGTTTCGTTTCCGGGGGAAACCACGGCAGTCGCTCATGGGGGGGACCCCCAAGACCGCGCTGCCTCCCCAAGACCGCGCTGCATCGCTACTTGAGGTGCTTTTGAATAAAATAAGCTGACGGCATTAGGCTGACGGCTGAATGCTTACCTAACAGGATTAACCTAGCTCTTACCATTACCATTTCCATTGCCAGCGGTGGCCAGCACCCGATCAGCTAGCTTACCTGGCACTTCCTGGAGATGGTCATAGGTCCAATTAAAGAAACCGATCCCTAGAGTAAGCGATCGCAATTCCATGATCAAGTTTTGCATTTCTGCCTGGGGGATATAGCCAGAGACACAATCCCATCCTGTCCAATCAGAACAGGTCTCATAGCCGAGGATTTGACCCCGATGACCGGTGATCAATTGCAGCACCTTAGAGGTAAATTCCTGAGGTGCATAGACCCCAACAGACATAATTGGCTCAAGTAACGTTGGTTCACAATTGGGCATACCACCGGTCATAGCGAGCCGTGCTGCTTGTTTAAATGCCTGTTCCGAACTATCTACCGAGTGGTAAGAGCCATTGGTGAGAGTAACAGCCACATCTACCACTGGGAAGCCTAAGGGTCCGTGGGACAAGTACTCCTTTACTCCGATCTCCACACCAGGGATATATTGCTTTGGGACGACCCCACCGACAATGCTTTCGGAGAAGTTAAACCCTTCACCCCGAGACAAGGGTTGGATATCAAGGTAGACATCACCATATTGCCCATGACCACCACTTTGGTGCTTGTAGCGCCCGTGAGAGGTAGTGGATTTGCGGATAGTTTCTTTGTAAGGCACTCGGGGTAAGTGAGTGGTCATCGGTAAGTTGTATTTGCGGCTCATCCGGTCTAGAGCAACCTGAAGATGAATATCTCCCTGTCCCCATAGGATGATTTCGTGAGTGTCTCCATGTTGTTCCCACACCAAAGATGGGTCTTCTTCCAGCAGCTTGGTTAAGGCACCACTCAGCTTAACCTCATCTTTGCGCTTCTGAGGGGTAATGGCTAACGCATAGACTGGTTTGCTTGCCTCAGCTATTGGTAATTTAATCTCTCGATTACCCGTATCAGTGGTCAGGGTGTCACCAGTTTTAATGCCCTCTAAGCGTCCCAGGGCAATGATATCACCAGCAGAGACTTGGGAAACTGACTGAGTGTGGTGACCAAACATACGGTATAAGCCTCCGGCGCGGGCACCATTAAAGACCATGCCATCGGTTAGTTTACCTTGCCAAACTCGCACTAGGGAGAGTTTTCCACCTTGGGGAGTGTAATAGGTTTTGAGTACCTGTGCCACCGTGCTTGATTCATCACCAGCAATGTCCCGACGCTCGGCGGTGGTTTCTGGGGTTGGTGCTTCCCGCAGTAGGGCATCGATCAAGGGGCGAACACCGTAATCTTGCTGAGCAACACCTATAAATACAGGTACAATCAAGTCGGCCCCCAATTCCATCTTCAGGTCTTGGACAATTTCTTCTTGGGGTGGCTCGATTTCTTCTAGTAGTTCTTCGAGGAGGTGGTCGTCAAAATCTGCTAAGGTTTCTAGTAATTCTGTGCGTGCTTGCTGTTCTGCCTCTTTCAATGACTCTGGCAGTGGGATCGGATCAGCTGGGGCATCAGGATGGTAAAGATAGGCTTGTTCGGTGACTAAATCAATAAATCCGGTGAGGTGTTCTCCCTTACCAATGGGGTATTGGTGCAGTACTAAGGGGCGAGTGGAAACGGAATTGAGGGCATCGAAGACGGACCGTAAGGAGTTACCATTAGCATCATCGGTCAACTCAAACCGATCCATTTTGTTAATAAAGACTAAGTGGGGGATTTCCCAGTCGTCGAGAAATTTGAATAAGGGTGCTAGGGTGAGGACGCGATCGCTTACTGGTTCACAAACCACGACAGCCGCATCCACACCAACTAAGGCGTTGTAGGTTTCTTGAGCAAATTCAATGGAACCGGGACAGTCTATAAAATTGAAGCAGATATCTTGATACTCGGTGCTGGCGGCAGTTACCTCCACACTCATTTGGCGTTGCCTGGCCTCGGTGGCACTATCACCGACGGTGTTGCCTTCCTTTACTGTGCCTTTGCGAGAAATCCTACCAGTAACGGACAACAAACTTTCGAGTAGAGTGGTTTTACCACTGAGATACGGACCAACAATTGCCACATTACGGGTGGCTTTACACACTTTGCCGTTCATAATTTACCCCCAAATTATTTCAATTGGACTTATGCATTGAAGCGGAGCTTGAAGGGGATGATCTGGTAGGGAGGTTAGTTGATTAAAAAGTGCCATGTCAACGGTTCTCTTACCTAATCATTCTACCTACTTATCTCCTGACTACTGGTTTATGCAGAAGTTTTGTTGAGATGGGATCAACGTTATCTGGTTGTGAGATTAACTTATTTTGGTTTGATCTAGATCGAACTTGCAATGTCTTGTAATGTAAACTACTAAAACTGTTAAGTTAGATAACTCTAGGTCACTAATTTTCAAAAAATATGAATACACGTAACAACTATAAAAAAAAATGTTTCAAAAATCTTAAGAAAAATTTGTTCCCACTCAACTTAATGTTTGTTAACACAAAAGTCACTGCCAGAGGATATTTCTGCCTAGGAGTCAGTTGGCTGTTGGTGCTGACACAGCCACTAGTTTCCCATGCCCTAGGGGTTAACCCAGATCATCTGAAGGATTCACCAGAGAGACTGAGTAGACATCATCCCCTTACTCGCCCTTACGGTTACAGTAGTAGACAAATCGCCCAGTCTCAGTATCTGCCAGCACTTAAACCAACTCAACCGGCAGCCCTTGAGCAACTTAATCAAGGACTGGCATTAATTCAACAGAGTAAGGTACTTGAAGCGATTGTGGCGTTTGAAAAGGCAGCCCAACTGAATCCCAAGCTAGCACCAGCACACTACAACTTGGGTCTAGCATTGCGGCAGGTTGGTAAATTGCAGGCGTCAGCCGATGCCTTTTATCGGGCAACCCAGACTGATCCCAAATTTGCTCTAGCCTTTGCTAATTTAGGGGCTGCTCTGTTGGAAGGAAAGAATTTGTCTCAGGCACGGGAATATCTAGAAAGAGCTCTGGAACTTGACCCTAAACTGGGTGTTGCTCACTATAACATGGGTCTAGTTATGTCCCAGTTGCGAACACCCGCACAAGCGATCGCATCATTTAAACAAGCAATGGAATTTAGCCGTAATGCTCCCGAACCGGCATATCATTTGGGACTGATTTATAGGCAACAGGGCAAGCTGGAGGAAGCAAAAAAGGCGTTTGAGCAAGCGATCAAAATCAATCCCAAATACCCCGAAGCCCACTACAATATCGGGGGAATTTTATTTAATCAGAGAGATTTGGATGGTGCTCTGGCAGCTTTCCAGCAAGCAGCGGTAGCTAACTCGAACTACGCTAATGCCTATTATGGTGCTGGTGTAGTATTTCTGCGCCAAAACCGATTTAGTGATGCTCTGGAAGTCTTGCAGTATGCTAGAGACCTTTACAATAGCCAAGGTAATCCCCAGTGGGGACGTAGGGCTGAGCAGTTGATGGAGCAAGCCCGTAATTCTGGTTTTTAGTGGGGTTTGTACCATCAGAACTTGTTAGCTTTGACCCCTTTGGGGAATTAAAAATTAAAAATTAAAAATTAAAAATCTAGAAGCGATGCAGCGCGGTCTTGGGGAGGCAGCGCGGTCTTGGGGGTTCCCCCCACTCGCTATTGCCGTGGTTTCCCCCACTCGCTATTGCATCAAGACATTGAACAAATTTTGAATTAATTAATTCCGGGTACAAGCCCCCCGGGGAATTAAAAATTAAAAATTAAAAATTAAAAATCTAGAATTGTCCGAATCATTTTGAATTAATAATTTTGAACTTTGAATTGGAGCGTTCGCGCAGCGTGACCTACGGTCAAGCGACTTGACGACTCCCCACAGATAAATCGGGAGCGTTGCATCTGTAGGGGGATGATTGATCGAGATGGGGAAGATGGGGAAGAATCCACCCATCCTCCTGTTGATGTTTATCACGTTTTTATTAGGATTTCTATATCAGTTGTTTTTTGCTTTTTTTGATGGCAGGCTTAACCGAATATTTTTAATTATTAATAAAATTATTACTATAAATAAACTAACTATTTATAGTAATAAAAGCAACCCTATTGTCAGTATTTTTTACTGATTTATTATTAGTGGTATTTTACTGATTATTATAATAATTTCATAGATAATTTTTTATATTTTAAAAACAAATAAAAAATTATCATATCACATTTTAATTTAACTTATAGGGCTACAAAAATTAAAAAGCTTAAAATGGATTGTCCTTTATATGGAAAACTTTAGGTATTTTACCGGCTAATACTAGTCTAGCTTGAATTTTTAGCCGATTATTAAAAGTGGAGTAACCTTGGGAGACCTTGAGTTTAGTGGATAAGACGA